>DATNPC010000623.1:0-9135 GCA_036703375.1 Allocoleopsis sp. | reverse complement strand
GGAGGCAGCTTGCAAGTCGATGTGCTCGTATCCGACAGAATAAGTAGCGATCGCTCGCACGCTATTTGGCAATTGCGCGATCGCATCGGCGGTAAGATGGTCTTGCCCAGTAATCAGTAGTGCATCGGCTCCCTGACTTTTCTCTAGCAATTCTTGGGTTGTGTAGAGCTTATCGGCTTCATTCAACCGCGCCATGTAATCTCGTTGAAGACGAGCTTCAACTGCATCGGGCAACTTTCGAGTCACTAAAACAGTAGGCTTAGCTGGCATGAGCGGATTGAGGTTTGGATAGCGCCTGTAATTCTTCCCAGGAATAATGTCTGGGTAATTCAACAGGTTTGTTATTGGCTCCTACTCCCAGGCTTGGCTGAAGTTCTGCGATCGCTTCAGTAGCAATTTCAGCCACCTTATTCCCTAAAATACCGCCTGCGATCGCGCCTGCCACACTACCCACCGCAGCACCCAATTTTCCACCCACCGAATCACCAATTGCAGCTCCTGCTGCTCCACCACCAACAGCGCCCAATCCGGTTGCTAAAGGATGGGAATTAGTAGAGTTTTGATTGCTTTTTCCCTCTTGGTTTTGCGATTGAACAGAGGGTTGATTGTTCCGATCGCTCATCGTTATGACCTCAATAGATGTTCATTTTTTAAAGATTCCTGCTCGTCTTGGCGATGACTCTGTTCTCCCTGCTTAATTTCGCGTTCTAGGAAGTAGTTCAGTAGCGTTCGCAGTAGAACGATTGCCCCCAAATTTAAAATGTCTTGACGTGTGGGTGCAACCGCCGTGCGGAGGATATCGCTGGCTACAGTAAACTCCAGCCCCAATGCCAATATTCGTCCGAGTTTCAGACGAATCCCTTCTGTCGCATCTACATGTCTTCTGGAACGCGAAAAGAGTTGCCGCAAATACTCCCAAATTCCCCGAATCACACCTAGCCCAATCACAACTGCTGCCGCAATTTCTGCGCCTGCTGCCAAATAGCCTGCGATCAGCTTGAGCCATGACTCCAAAGGACTAGCTGCACTTTCTGCTGGCGCGCCTCCTCCAACATTAAGGCTCAACAGCAATACCAGTCCAAAAATCAGTCCTAGAGGCAGTAATAGGTTGACGAGGGATTCAAGTAAACGTTCTTGTTTCATAGTCTGTTATCTCAGCATCAATAACCACTCCATCTGTGTTATACCGAGTTGCGTTCATACGTAGTACTTTCCCTCCCCCTTGCCTCCCTTGTCCTCCTTGTCTTCCTTGTCCCCCTATCTTCTATGTTTGACTGCAACTCGGTATTACTTCAGTTTTTGGGCTAGATGATCGCCAACACGTAGGGCATTCGCTATAGTTGTCAGCGTCGGGTTAACTCCTGAATTGGACGGAAAAAAACTGTTATCCACCACGTAAAGATTCTCGACATCATGGGTGCGGCAATTGAGGTCGAGGACTGAGGTTTTGGGGTCTATACCAAATCGACAAGTACCGCATTGATGGGCTACGGCTTGTTCGGGCAGGTGGCTGCGGGGATAGATACTAAATGGTAGGACGTGTTGGGCTGCACGACCAATCGACTTCAGGACAGAAGTCCAACGATGGATTAAGCGATCGGATGCTTCCTTATTGTTCGGCGTATAATCAACGTGAATCTTGTCACCCACGACACGAATTCGATTATTCGGGTCAGGTAAGTCTTCTGTCTGCAACCACCAGCCAACCGATCGCTCGGCCAGCAAATGTAGTTCCTGGTGAGGAAGCAGTTTCACCAACGGAGCCATGAGGGGCGGGGCTTCTGCTGGCATCATATCTGCTAAAACGTTGCCCGTATTCTGCACCATGCCCATTGGATACGGAAAATCTGGCTCCCCCCAGTAAAAGTCGTTGACGGCGATCGTTTTTTGAAAGACAGCGTGATTGACTTCTAGATGCAGGGAAACAATAGCCGTTTCCACATGCTTCATAAAATTCCGTCCCACTTGGTCGGAACTGTTTGCCAATCCATTAGGATGCTGGTCATTAGCAGAGCGTAATAGCAAGACAGCCGAGTTGATGGCTCCACAGGAAACCACCACAATATCGCCTGTAAACCAATGCCGTTCCCCGGCAATGTCGGTTTCTACGCCTGTAATCTCTCGCCCCGACTCGCTGGTATGCAACCGCAAGACTTTGGCATTCGTCAGGAGTGTGAAATTAGAATAGGCTTCGCGGGTGGGACGAATAGCATTGACTTCAGCGTCAGCTTTAGCGCCAACTAGACAGGGATACCCGTCAAACGTATCGCAGCGAATGCAGGGACTTTTTGTGCGATCGCGTTCGTTGAGCTTTAATCCCAAGGGCAAATGGAAGGGATAATAGCCCAGTTCTCGAATATTATCTGCGATCGCCTGCATATCCGGCTCGTGGCTAACCGGAGGATAGGGATACGGCGCACTGTAGGGAGGTTCTGTTGGATCGCCGCCTCGCTCTCCGTGAACGTCATAGAGCTTTTCTGCCTGGTTGTAGTAAGGCTCAAAGTCTGAGTACTTGAGCGGCCATTCTGGAGAAATTCCTCTCTTGTGGATTACCTGGGTAAAATCTCGCTCCCGCAATCGAATCAGGGCTGCACCGTAGAGTTTGGTATTGCCACCAACCCAGTAGCCAGTCTGAGGTTGAAACGCCTTGCCATCTTTGTCGTACCAATGTTCATCGGTGTGGTAGCGATGCTTCTGATAGACTTCCATCGCACTCCAGTTGGCTTTCTCTCTGGGTAAAAAGTCGCCTCGTTCTAGCACTAGAATCTTTTTACCTGTAGGCGCGAGGCAGTGAGCCAGCGTACCCCCTCCCGCTCCCGTACCAATAATGATGACATCGTAGTGAGTTGCTGCCGTTTCCATTACCATTGTTTCCAAGGTTCACTACCCTTGTGGAGGGCTTGCACTCAATCAATGCTAGGAAACTTGCAGGATAATACCCTCTAACTGATGAAGGAATGGTAATTTAAACATTGAGGTCAAGCTCAATTTCATGTTGATTTCATTTTTCTGTTGCGGCTTTCCTGATTGAGTTTTTGCTTCTATTTTCTGATGAGCAATCCTTAACGGCGGTACAATTAATCGTTAAGCAATCATATGAACATCGCACACAGTAGAAACGAAAAAAGGGTTGCTCTCGTTACTGGTTCAACCTCCGGCATCGGCATGGCAATCGCAAAACAACTTGCCACGGATGGATTTACTATCGCTTTTCATGCCAAATCTTCAGTTGAAGCTGGCGAAGAATTAAGTGAATACCCCAGTAAGGACTCTCGCACTCAGGCAGTAAATTTTGGGTAAGTCTCATACGTTAATCCCCGAATGCGAAAGCTCCTACATCATTCATATCTTTCGTTTTATGTCAAATACGTCTACTGAACCGATGCTTTAGGCGGTGAATCCTCCGTCGATCGTTAGGTTTGCACCAGTAATGAAACCAGCTTCAGGACTAGCCAAATAAGCAACCATCCCCGCAATCTCCTCGACACTGCCGTAGCGGGGCAAAGCCATCAGCTTTTTGAGCATTTCGGCAAACTCACCTTCTGGAGGATTCATCTCCGTCGCGATTGGTCCAGGCTGCACATTGTTGATCGTAATCCCGCGCGGGCCGAGGTCACGCGCCAGTCCTTGCACTAGCCCTTGCAGAGCAGATTTGCTCATGGCATACACGCCGCCGCCAGCAAATGGCATCCGTTCGGCGTTGCAGCTGCCTATATTGATAATGCGTCCGCCTTCTTTCATGTGCTTGACTGCGGCTTGCGTCGCCACAAACACGGCACGCACGTTAACGGCGAAGGTGCGATCGAAGTCCGCGAGCGTGAAATCGTCGATTGGAGCGATCGCTAACACGCCCGCATTATTGACGAGGATATCAATGCTGCCCAATTTGTCCACCGTGCGATCGACAGCGGCAACCACCGCACTGGCGTCGGCGCTGTCGGCTTGGATGGCCAAAGCACGGACGCCTAGAGCCTCCGCCGCCTGCACGATTTCGTTGGCTCGCTCGGGTGAGCTGGTATAGGTAAAGGCTACATCAGCACCTTCACTAGCTAAACGCTTGACTATAGCAGCCCCGATGCCGCGACTGCCTCCAGTAATCAGTGCAATCTGACCTGCTAGTTTCTCGGTCATAAACTATCTCCATTTCAACTAGTAAATTTAGTAAATTAAACCCTCAACAGCTTAATAAGACTGGCTTACGTTAGTTCGACTGGCTCTTCCTCTGCCGCTCGCACAATGTCACTTGTCTGTGCGTCGATCGCAATCCGAATCGATTCAGGTAGAGCAGCCCGATGAGCATCGTGAGGGCTTTGAAACGTGTCTTGAGCGTCGGGTTGTTGGCAAGCAATCATTGTTTTGACGTGTTCGAGTTCATCGTCTCGAACTGCAACAAACACATCATAGAGATTTTCAATTTTGGGACGGCGGAACACCGTGGGATGAGTGGTTTGAAATTCGTCAAACATATAGAGGTCGCCGTCTCGATAGTATTCGATCGCGATTTCTGGTGCAGGTAATTGCTTCAGTTCTTCCCCATGCTCTTTCAGGAAAGCATCGTAGGTGTGATAAGCGTGTTCCTCGACAAGCTGCATGAAACGATAAGCTCCAGGGGGAGACAGAATATAGACTCCAACGATAATCCAATAGTAAACCAAGGCTCCAGCATGGGCGATAAAGCGATCGATAAAATAGCGACTGCCGCCTAATGACTCTGAAATCAGCAGGTGATGGAGTTCGTTCCAAGATTCAGCAAAGTGCACTTTCAACCAATCAGATTTTCGCCACCAGCCCATTGTTTCATAGAGGTGCAGAACAGAGGTGCAGGCAAAGTAGGGAACGCGAGCAATGGTTTCTAAAACATAGAAGCGTGGATAGAGGCGTTGGCGATAAAACGTGTTCAATAGCGCCTCTAAAACGTTAACAAGGAGTCTGACCATCGTACTAATCTCCTTAGAGCTATTTCCGCCAGTAATTGTTAGCAGCAGCGATCGTGGCAAACTCTGTTGCCACCGTCTGTCCAACTGCAATTAGCATCATGGCATCGTTACCATATACATCTCGCAATTGGTTGCGTTTTTCTTCATCCGGCTGAGTCAACTTAATAATCAGTCGTGCCATTTTGACTGCCAGCTGCCGTCCTTCTTCTGGGGTCTCAGTCAATAGGGAGTTGTTGGGAACCAGTGTGATTTCAGATGGTGTTACAACGGGTGTATTCGTTGGATTCATGACAATCTCCTAGTGAGAATTACTATAGTTTTGTAATGGTGGCTTTGACTTGAGAGAGGATAGGTAATTCTACCCTACAATGAGGGCAGAACCAGCAAAGTTCGTGGTGCTGAATGTGCCGCAGTAATGGATAAGAACAAAAAGGACATTCGTACATTATCTTTTCAAGGAAAAACAGCCTTTAATGGTCGAGAAACGTGACGTTTTTATCAACAGCTTCACGGCTTATATGCAAATGATTAGCAGGAAAATTCGGATCGCTATAGCCAACAGATAAGCCACAAATGATTAATAATTCTGGTGGGATGTTTAACTCGCTACGGATGATTTCGGGATAAGCTGCTAACGAAACCTCTACACAAGTGCTAAGACCGCGAGCAGTTAAGCATAACACTAATGTTTGTAGATACATCCCCACACTCAAAATATCCGCAACGCCCAAATCTTGGTGCATGCAGACAATACCGATCGCTGGTGCACCAAAAAATTCGTAATTGCGGAGAACAGCTCGCTCTCTATTTGCTTTATCGCCACGGGCAATCCCCATTGCCCCGTAGACTTGTGCGCCTAATTCCTGGCGGTAATGCTGAAAGGATTCCGGCAGGGGAGAGATGTTGGGTGGCTGCTGCTTAGCTTGGTTTAGCAAAGCCTCTTTAAGACGATCTCGGCGGGCGTCAATAGCAAACACTATCCGCCACGGCTGGATGTTGGAATTCGACGGCGCACACTGCGCTAGAGCAAGGGCTTCATCGAGCAAAGCTCTTGGTACTGGTTGGGATAAGAATTTACGTGTTGAGTGTCGGTCTTGAATAGTTTGGTCGAGATCGAACATCTTAAATCAACCTCTATGAGAAATCAATATGAACTCGAAAGAACTCATCAGACTTTCTGTTGTTGCTGAGTCGTTGTTTTCAATGCCAATACGCTAATCCAACATCCCAATCCATCCACAATTAATATAAGGTAAGCTGTGACTTGGAAAAGCAAACCCCAGCCTTGAAAGGAAACTTGAGATACATGATCGGGACTGATTACAATGAAATGATTGTAGAGTCCAAAAATGAGCGATCCTGCTATTGAACTGAGTAAGATCCAGCTACCAATACAGTAGAACGGAGTCCAAAGTAAAATGGCTGCAATGATGGGAGTCAGAAAAATTACAACACCCACAAACAAACTCTGAAGCAGAGAGAGAGAAACTGGGATTTCTGTATGGGCTAAGCCATGCAGTCCATTCGCGATCGCATGGATGACCGCGATAGTTGTTCCATATTGAGCAACCTTCATCTTTCTTGCTCCTGAATAGAAAACTTCAACAGATATAGCAACCGCCTTAAAGGCTAGGACTTTCTTTAACGGCTGAAACGACCAGGTAATCGTAATAAGCCTTCTGCCTTCTGCCTTTTGCTATATCATTCATTGATGGCAGTGAGAGAGCAGATTCTTTTCCACCCTTTTGTTTAGTTTCCAAACTTTGCTAAAGTGTATGGGCGGAAATAACTTTTGTACACACATCCGGTGTGCAATCATAAACAAACAATTCTACGCACTGATTCGCTCTAGCTTGGAGCAGTGGAACTGTGGTAAAAGTTCTTGATTCAAGAGAACCACTGCTATTAGATATTTCAGAGCCTTTTTTGCCACAAGTACTCGTCCAGATACCGACTTTAAAATCAACACGACGAGTTGACTCGTTACCGATTCTAATGGTATCAGCTTGATAGTTGTCCTTTGCACATCGCCATTCATTACCTTTATGTATTCCACACTGGGTCGCTGTAGCGAAGACTGGGGGTGAAAAAACAAAGAACATGAGCATGATGCTTGCAAAAATCCCAAGTAGACGCAATTTCATCGTTAAAACCTCGCTTTGTAAGAAATGGTCAGTTAAGCTACTAGTTCCGTTCAACAAAGTTTGTCAGTTATCTGGCATGAGCTACAGCGGTGTCAACCAGCCATTCCAACGATCGCGGCTGAAAATTCAGTTCCCGTTTTGTCTTAGCATTCGATACGCCTCGCATCTGGGTACCGTAGTAAACAGCATCCGCGCCACCGATTTGCAGTGCATCCTCAACTGATACCTGTGGTGGTAGGGGAGCATTGAGCCAACGGGCAAAGGCAGAGAGCCACTCGCGCACCTCTAAGGGTCGATCGTCCGTAATCAGGTAAATGCCAGGAGTGCCCTGCTCTGCTGCTGCAACCGTTGCGATCGCAGCATCCTCAATGTGTAACCACGACCAAACGCCTTCGCCATTACCTACGATCGGGAACTGTTGCTGTCGCACCTGTTGGGCAACGTCGCCATCAGGGGCAAACCAGGTACCAGACCCGTAGAAGAAGCCATAGCGCAGGGCAATCCCTTCTATATTGGGCGTATCGAGTAAGCGACGCTCAAGCTCAGTCACTATGCGGGCATCCGCTGCAACCGCAGGCGAGGCATCAAACGCTAAGGGCGTTTGTTCGTCTGCCAATCCAGTACCGGGAACTGCCCAGAATGCGATCGACTGCCTTAGGTAACGCCGCACACCTGCCGCTTGCGCTGCTGCCAGCACGTTCGCACCCCCTTCTAAACGGATGCGAGTGTTCAAGACAGCTGCCGCGCTCATTGACTCACGGGTGTAGGTTTTGGGATAGGAGGTGAGTTGCTCAATTACCACTTCCGGCTGAGCGCGGATGACAGCCGCTTTGACCGCATCTGCATCGAATACGTCTGCGATTGCGGGTTCTACACCTTGTTCGGCTAAAGTCTGAGCTTTTTCTAGAGAACGGGTCAAAGCCACTACATCGTGCCCTTGCGCCAGCAATTGTGCGATCAGCGGACGACCGATCGCTCCCGTTGCCCCTGCAACAAAAATTTTCATCCCGATCCTCTCAAAATTGATAAGATTCACTACCTCCGCACTAAGCGGGAGACATTTCCCCATGTACCGCTGAAGACACACTCCTCCAGTGATTTTCGTTTCTACAGAAGCCAATTAAGGTAAGACTGGAAGGCGCGTATTAGGTTCGGTTCGTGTGTTGCTCTTCGCCCAAGAAAGAGCATACTCTGCAATCTCCTGCCAGCCCTCCTGGGCAATAATCAAGTGCGATCGGTAAGGAAATTCCTTATAGTCAGTTATGGCGTTGGAATGAGCGTATTTCTGATAGTTACTTCGATTCTGCACAGCAGGAACTAAGCGATCCATTGCGCCTCCGATGAGAAGCAATGGCGATCGACGGTGGTTGCGATAATTTACTTTGGTTGCAGCCCAGGGATTAAAATTGGCTAAGGCAACCTGGAAAATTAGACGACCCGATCCGGGAATTACGCTCCGATCGTAGGCTGAACGAGCTTCAGTTACCGACATCGTATTGGCAAAAGCATATTTGAATTGCTTGAATGACAGGGCTACAACGCGCCTGTAGTTTAATGGATTGGACAGTACTGGACTCACCGACTTGATTGCTGAAAGAGGTAGCTTCCAGATTCCTTTGGGGGTTGCAGAATCGATCGCGACACCCGCCGCACCTAAACCGCGATCGAGTAGGATCTGGACAATCAGACCGCCAAATGAGTGTCCGATGAGAATCGGTGGCTCATCCAGAGATCGGATGAATTTCTCATAATGGTCTACAACCTCAGTAATGCCCAAGCCTGCAAGGGTGGATGGATTACGACGAACCTCTTCAACTTCGCCATGTAGACGTGACCAAGCAGGCGTAAACACTCGGTATCCCTGCATTTCATAGAATTTGCGGAATAGCTCCCAACTGCGCGGTGTCATCCACAGACCGTGGATTAGAACAATTGTTTTTGTTGCTTGATTCATGGTTTAAATCCTCTTTTAGCGATCGTTAAATGTATCGAATAGCAAATGTGGCTGTTGCTTAGCGTTTTATACCAATTGGCGTTTCCCCTGTCACATTTGG
>DATNPC010000622.1:0-20905 GCA_036703375.1 Allocoleopsis sp. | reverse complement strand
AGAATGGCACTGACTTAAGAGCAATTGTTCCTTGGAAAAACCCGGACTTGGGGGACGTTGCCCCCCAAACCCCCCAGTGGGGGACGAAGTGCCTCCCCCACGCCCCCTGCACAAGGGTTGATTGGTGTGATGACTTTTCTTAAAGTCAGTGCCATTCTACTTAAGTAAAAGTACCCTTAAGGGTACTGCTCGATTCTTAACAATTTTTCTAGAATGAAGACGTATTAAATTGACAACAAAGAAGAAAAATTTCTTATTATATAAAGTTACTTTTTGTGTATTAAATTTAAAAGAGGATAGACACGAAGCGACTTGGATATATGTTAATTTTTCAAGGTGCTCGCTCGACTCTTCTCTTATGAACGGATAAATAAGATTTTGTCGTTTCCTGAATTTCCAAATATTTAACTGTCAGAATTCAATTCACTAAGCGATAGAAAAATCTGGATTGATAGAGAAGACTGTGAATGAGCAAGCACCAGACCTTTATCTCTGACGATCGACTTAAGCGTTTGTAGTAAGCGCTGTCTTCGCTTCTGGCACGCTCAGTGCCGACTACGAACCTATTTTATGTCAGTGCCATTCGACTTAAGCTCATCGTCATTTAAATGACCTCACTGCATCTCACCGTCTCTGCATCCTCTCGTCTTTTGGGCAACCTGTATTACGAAACTTGCAGACCCACTAACTTACTCAATCCCTGAAGATGTGAAGTGAGTTTCGTAGAGGAGCGATTGATTAACATGTCTAACCAAGCGATCGGTTTCCCAATTCTCGACTTGAACGTAGGTAGTCAATGTCTGTCATATTTTCAGGTGAGATTATGATTTGTACAAAGCTGTTTTTATCACAACTCAAGCCTCTTTTCACGATTTCTGTGGCAACGGTTAGCTTAATAAGCTTGCAGACGCCTTTACTAGCGCAACCTATTAGTTTGGGGATTAATAGTCCAAATAAGATACAAATTCACTTTATCCCAGCAGCGAAACCGACTCCACCAGACAATGGTACTCCTTCAACTAACCAGGGAACTGGCAGCCGTGGTGGTTGCCCCTATAAAAAAGAACTGCCGCCCCTGACTAACTTGACAGGTAGCGAAAACTTAGAGTTAACCCTCAATGCATATCCTACTTTCTGGGTTTATGTCCCTTACACCCAAAAGGAAGTCATGTCTGGAGAATTTTCGTTGCAGGATGGAGACAATGAGGTGTACTCAACTCATTTCCAACTTCCTACTACGCCAGGGATTGTGAGCATCAGTCTACCGCCCACTCTAAAACCACTAGAGGTGGGTAAAACCTACAATTGGTACTTCAATATCAATTGCGCCCCGCCACAATTCTCAGAACCTCCAGATTCTATTGGCGGACAAGTGCAACGAGTGGTTGGTTCTGAAGAATTGGAAAGCGAGTTGAAAACGGTGAAAACGCCACTAGAACGTATTGCTATCTATGCCAAATATCATGTTTGGTACGATACTTTAACTGAATTGGCTAAACTACGTCTGACGGCACCGCAAGACCCTACTTTGAAGAAAGTTTGGAGAGAGCTATTGAGCGATCGCAATGTGGGACTAGCACAGGTGGCTCAAGAGCCGATTGTGGGTACAGTTAAAGCCAGTTCCCAATCAAAATAAAGGGTGCCCAGTAATACGGACGATTGTAGTCCCTCTTCGGATACTGAGTTAAAAGCGCTTGTTGGGCGTTCCGGACGGCTTCGGCTTTAGTCAGTTTTGGATTGTTGAGCTGTTCGTAGAATTGAATCATGAATTGAGCAGTTGAGGCATCATTGACTGACCATAATGTTGCGATCGTACTGCGCGCCCCTGCACGAACAGCAACTCCTGCCAGCCCTAATGCCGCTCGCTTGTCTCCAGTGGCCGTCTGACAAGCACTCAAGATGAGCAACTCGACAGGCGTTGCTCCGGTTCGATCGCTCGTTCGTAGTAAGCTATCCAAATCTTGGACTTTGATGCGTTTATTCCAGTCAAGTAGGAATGTCTGTTCGGGATTAGAACTAAACTTACCATGAGTTGCTAGGTGAATGATATTAAAGCGTGCTGTACTCATCTTTTTTTGCACGTTCTCTTGGAGAAATTCCTGATTTTCGAGGATTTGGCTATGAGGTACCTTCTCTCCTATTGTTTTTAATTCAACCTCAACATTAGCTAATGCCCCAAATCCTTCTTTCTCAAAGCTGGGCGCATAAGTGACTCCAGCCAGCAAAGCATTCATATTAGTTCGGGGTAATGGTTTAGGGTCTAGAAGTTGCAACCCAGAGGTGACAGCAATGGCATACCGTTCTACTAAATAACGTTTCCCGTCATAGAGGGCAGCCATGGGAATATTTCGCAATGAACCATCTAGTACGAATACTAATGTTTTAATCTGGCTATGCTCTCGATCGATTTTGCTCTCTAGCTCAGCTTCAAACGGTGCGATCAACCAGTTATATAACTCATTGGATTCATGCTTGAGCTGTGCCAAGCTTGTGCTGCGTTTCACCAAAGAATTCCGCAGTCGTTTGACCGCTTCATCGACTTGAGTTTCAGATACACCGTTATTGGCATACTGCCGTAGGTTATCGGGCTGAGGCAATTTGAGGATGACTTCCAAGCGGTCTTTGAGGATAATCGGATAAATGACTGCTGCCGTTGGATCTAAATTATCGATATTCACTGCCTGTGGTCGAGCGCATGCATCCCGAAAAAAGTTGTCCAGTTCAGCTAACTGGAGCGCTTCAATTACAGCACGAGCTTGAATGAGGTCATTTTTACTCGGCTGGTGAGAACGCACAAGTAAATCGACGAGTTGCCGATAGACAGGTTCTACACGTTCGCGGAACGAGAACTGAATATCGGAATTGAGGGCAACTAAGTCGCTGCGTAGCTGGTTGAGAGTTTTGAGAGCTTCGGTGTAATAAGCGATCGCATCTGCATTAGCCTCTTTACTATTGGTTTCCTTTTCTATTTGAGCTTGTAGCAATCGTCCCATCTGCCACTGCCACTGATAAGTCATATCCGGTGCATTGAGTTGCTGAGCAATTAGGAGAGCCTGCTGAGTGAACATTTTCGATTTCGACCAATCTTCAGCCTTTTCATAGAACTGCCCAAGAGTACCTAATGCATAAGATTCTGCTCGTTTGTCCTCTAAGCTTTTAGCTTGTTCGATCGCACGATTCACTAGTTGTGCAATGTCTTGAGAACTGGGCAATTTCATCAGGCTTTGAGCTAGGTTCACATGAGCGTAGACGGATGCGCGACTAGTGGGCAATTGAGGCAGCAGTTCAGAGATTTGTTGTTGCAATCCTAGGAACGAAGAGAATTGCCCTATCTCGATCGCTAAACTGAGTTGATTGAGTTGTGCCTGAACTCTCGTAATGGGTGAGGTAGCAATTTTCGCAGCATTTTGATAGCGAGTTAGTGCTTGTTGAGTTAGCGTCTGAGCTTCTGGTAAGTTGTCTAATTCTTGGGCTCTCGTGGCTAAAGCTCGCTCTGTATTAGCTAAACTGAGCAAGGCTTGACTCTCATCTCGGGGCGATCGCAAGCGTTGGGCAATTGTCAAACTTAGCTCTAGAATCGTTTTGGAGCGATCTAACTCTCTTTCCTGTCGCAGGATATTACCAAAATTCAGCAAACCCGTTGCCTTAAGCGTCGAGTCAGCTTGTTGATAAAGTGTTTGTTCGATCTGAGCAAAAATCGTTTCTGCTCTACGGTACAGTCCTAGCGATCGCATTGCTTCCGCGCGATCGATCTGGCTACCGAGTACGCCAACCTCATCACCGGCTGATTTGTAGAGGGCTTCAGCCTCCTGCCACGTTCTTAGGGCAGCTTCAGCTTTTGAGAGTGCCAATTGCAAATGCCCTTGTGCGTTCAAAACTTGGGCATGGACTTGCTTGTGTTCTCGACTACTAGATAAGGTTGCCAATAACGACAGACTAGAATTAATCGCTGCCTGTGCTGCCTGCCATTGTCCTAGAGCTTGAGCCGCTAACGATACTAAACTCAGTGATTGGGCTTGCCGGAGTTTATCGCCTGAGGCGGCATAAGTTTGTGCTGCCTGTTGCAATACTTGTAAAGCTTGTGAAAACTGTCCGGCATCATAATGAGCTTTCCCGGCTCGCACCAACACTAATCCTGAAGTGTGAGTTATACCAATTGGGTTTGAGCTTGACACATCTTCTCTAATTGCTCCCCCCTTAATAAGGGGGGCTGGGGGGGTATGAAATGTGTCATTGAAAAAGTGAATTGGTATTACAACAGGTGTCACCGCTCTAACTTGAAGCAGCGCAGAGATACTGAGGCTAACTACAAGCCCCAAAACGGCGATAACAATAGATTTAAAAAGATGCTTCATGCCAACTGGCAATCTCTTCTACCCCCTCTACTTTATCGAGTGGAAAATCTTGCTCTAATATTATTTTGGTTTAGACTCGCCACATTGGAATTTCTGAACCTACCTAATGGCAAGGCTTCCAAAATCTAAAATCCAAAATCATATAACTTGTACTTGCACATCAGCATTATGGCGATCTTTCATACAATGCTTGATGCCGCTGTTTCAGTTCAAGATAATCCCGGTCAGTCTTCGCCAACTGCCATGTATCGTAGAAAATCTTTGCCGATTCCGCCTTGATTGGGTCTTCTTCACGAGGGAGAACTGTCTTGCTCCCTTGAGCGTATTTCCGCCCCGACTTATGATTGGCATAGCGTCGGGAGCGAGTGTAGCCCATTTGCAAAAACTTCCGTGCCATGTCCATACCCACAAAATCCCCTTGAGCTTTGTAATCCAGGAACATGCCATAGATAGTCTCGGCTGACTGACGAGCTAGTTGAGGGGTTTTGAACTTCCAGTGGGGCAGCAACTCACTTTTGTACGGTTCAACTAGTAAAACGCCTTGTTCGCCTCGACCAATCCGATATAATTCCGGATGCGATCGGAAGTCGATCTGTTTGAAGTCAAGGGAGTAATCAAATTCCATCGTGTCCTATTGAACTGACGATTGGTATCTTGGCACAGACAAACCCGTTTGCCGTCACTCTCCAGGATGGTCATCAAGAGGATAGCTTCTGCCTCAACCGCTGACAGTCAGCTGGATTTACCCAAGTATCGTGGGGCGTAGCAGCGAGGGGTTGAGCTGTCAGTACTACCTTGCCATTGGCATCAATCTCCCAGCCCTGAGCTTCAACCAGTGTTGTTGGCGCATTATCCTTTGTTCGTTCGCGATCGCGCCAAGGTACCATTGGAGGTTGTATGGGGACAGATTGTTGGGTCTCAACCGTTGACTGGCTGTCTGCTAACATGCGCCAATCTTCCCAAGCTGCTTCCGCGCTGAGGACTTCGTTGGGAGAGGCGGGTAAGCCACCGCGCCCTGTCGCGGTAAATGTACTCCCCCGCTTTGCTGTACAGAGGTTTTGGTCGATCAGCTTGGAGACATCGACAATCTCTACTGGTAATTCGACCAATCCTCGACTCGGGTCAACATCGGGACTGTTAATCTCAACGACACCAGCTAAGCCGAATTGAGAACTCGCCGTAATGTCATTCAATGGAGTCAGATTGGGTCGGAATTGAATGCCGAAAATCCCTTGAGCTGTGATGTTGACCTTTCCGCCATTGCCCTCAACCGCATTGGCAATGATATCGCTACCGTTGGGTCCCTCTGGAGGTAAGACAATGAGAAATCCAGTATTGATGTTAATGTTGCCACCATTCGCTGTGCGAAACGCTTCGGCAGAGATTAAGCTTTCGTTACCCATCAGCAGTAACTTTGACGCATCCAGCGTGATATTTGCCCCACCTTCACCTTGACCCATTCCCGTTTCCGCTGTAAGCCTCCCTTGGTTCATCAACAGGGTGTTAGCCGAGATGTTCAGATTGCCAGCCTGTGCCGCTAGGCTGCTCACGGTTACACCTCCTCCTGCTTGAAAAGAAGCCGTATCGGCGGCATAAATCGTCACGCTGCCTCCATTTCCCTTACCCTTGGCATTAACCAATAGTTGAGCGCCGTTGTTGACAGAAAGGGAGCGAGTCACAATCCTGATATTACCGCCCTTGCCAACAGCTTCTTCTCGTACTTGGCTTGCTGCCGCACTGGGAAGTCCACTGCTGCCTACACCATCAAAAGAAATCGTGTCGTTAGCTACGAGCGATATATTGCCTGCATCTCCCCGTCCACGGGTATTAGTAGATAGTGCAGCTCCCTGAGTGACCGAAAGAGAACCCGCCGCAATCTTAATATTGCCGCCCTTGCCAACGGCATCTTCTAGAACTTGGCTTGCCGCTGCACTGGGGAGTCCATTGCTCCCGACACCCTCAAAGGAAACGCTGTCAGAAGCTGATATCGTGACATTGCCTGCATTCCCTTGTCCGGCGGTACTGGCAGATAGAAGAGCGCCATTCGTCACTGAAAGAGTACCAGTGGTGATTTTAACATTGCCCCCATTGCCGATCGTTCCAGTAGCCACAGAACTTCTGACAGCACTGGAAGCCTGATTGCTCCCAACCCCGTCCAACGAGGCATTATTAGCAGTAACGATGATATTGCCTGCATTCCCTGCCCGTCCGGCAGTAGTGGTAATGAGTGCAGCGCCATTCGTAACCGAGAGGGAGCCAGTACTAATATTGATATTACCCCCATTGCCTCTAGCTCCTAATCCGACCGAGCTTCTAGCACCACTGAATGACCCATCCAAGAAAACGGTATCTGCAACCATAATCGCGATATTACCTGCATCCCCCTGACCAAAAGTACTAGCCGAGAGTTGAGAACCACTTGTGACAGAGAGGGAACCAGTAGTGAGTCTGATGTTACCTCCAATTCCTACAGCGTTCTCTAAGACAGAACTCGAAATCACACTTGCCTCGGCAAGCTTAGTTATCCCTGTCGCCTCAATGTCAATATTCCCCGCCCGAGCACCAATAAACCCCTGACCTTTATCGATTCCTGCCTGGAGCTTACTTTCACCCCTCAAATTCAAGTTGTGAGCATCGATCGCAATACTACCGCCACCGCCAGCACGTACATTGACTAGAGAGCTATTCGTCAGGTTGACATCAGCTCGCATTACATCATTGGGAAACAGAAAACGCAGATGGCCGCCATTCCCTTTGATGGCAACAGTGCCCGATCCGGCGAGTCCACCCAGCTCTACTCGACCACTAGGTGCTAGTAAAGTGCCATTGTCGAGAGTCACATTGCCACCTAGCAGCGCTAAAATCTTCTCTTCCGGTACCTGTAGCTCAGACGCTTGGACCTGAATCGTTCCTGCCTGTGTTCCGTACTGCAACCCGATTGGCAGATTAATGGTTAATACAGGCGGTACTTGTGGATTCGTTGCACTAAACTTAAAGCCGTTACCGAACACCAGAGCGTCAGCGGTACTCGCCACAAACGACCCCCTCACATCCAGTCGTGCATTCGCTCCAAAGATGATGCCATTGGGATTGAGCAAAAACAAATTCGCTTGACCGTCTACACCTAGAAGGCCTTGAATGTTAGATGGGTTATTACCTGTTACCCGCGTCAAAATAGTCTCAATTCCTGCTGGATGGGCAAAATAGACCCGCAACCCTTCCCCAACATTAAATTGATCGAAACTATGGAACAGGTTGGTACCCCGCACTACCCCACCTTCAATTAAATCGGCGGGCTGCCCTTGAACATTAACATTGCCTCTGACAACAGAGACTTGGTTCCCCAAAGTAGTATCGCTGACAATTTGAGCGAGGATATATCCTCCCGAGAGCGCAGTCGTGTCTGTGCAGCAGGGTGCGGTAGTGGCATGGCATTCTGTGCAGGTTGCTGCCCCAGCTACAACTAAACAACTAACTACACAGACAAGCGATTTTTGCATCTCTTTAAGTAGAAGCTTGTGTTTTTGTTCAACTCTCAAGCTAGAGGAGAGAGGTTGACACTACTCCTTGTTTTACAAAAATTTGCAGTGCGAATTATCTGTGGCAGGAACGCGAATAAGCTTACGTTGACGCTGCTTACATTATTTCCGATCGGCAAGAACTAGTTATTGAATATTAGTTACCAGTGATACATTTTTATTGGGAAATTACTCTAAATTTAAGTTTTTTTTCGTTATCTCTTAAACGACTGAAGCGATCAACATAAACAATATTCTTGTTGTTTATGTTTACATAAGTATAAATAAAACTATAAATTTATCAAAGTTCAGAAATCAGGAACTTTCTGGTCAATTCGTCTGAAAAATCATCCGGATTGGTTTGGTCACTCTTGAAAAGTTGAATGAGCAACACCCGTGACTCCAGAATTTAGAACTTCTCCTAAGTTCTTGTAGCGATATCAAATTCTATGAATGGCAAGCTTCCCAACTTCAAAAATATACATGATGCAAAATTATTTTGAATTGCGAAGGATACATGAATTACTCCTGATAGGTTCATTAAAACTAAATCAATAATTAGGTATTTAAGCTCATGATTTTTAAGCAATCTTAATCAGAACCTGCTACAACTAAAAGATAGTTTGTCAAGGTCACTTAACCCTTTAATGAGAGAAAAATGGGCTTAGATGCTAAAGCATTTATGGAGAAGATGGAAAAGCGCATTAGTTTTACAGATGCAGATAAATCTCTTCTTAAAGAAAGTGCCGATTGGGGAAAGCAAATCGCTCCAGAAATGGCCGATTATTTCTATGATTACTTAGGTCGCGATCCAGAAATGAATGCTATTCTAAACGCTTCAGAAGGACGCATGCATCGCCTGCGTGAAACCTTTGTTCAATGGTTTCATGAAATGTTTACTGGGATGGATGGTTGGGGAGAAGCTTATGCCAATCGCCGTTGGCGTATTGGTTTGGTTCACGTTCAAATTGGGATTGGTCCTCAACACGTTGTTCCAGCGATGGCAACAGTGGTTTATGAAGTTGGCAAGCGATTGAAAACGGATGGCAAGCCTGAAGAATTAAGAGATGCCCTTGGTCGCATTTGCACGATCGATCTATCGTTCATCGAGCAAGCTTATGTAGAAGTTAGTTCAGCTGCGGTTCTCAAAGAAACAGGCTGGACGGAGGGATTATTCAAGCGTTTGATCGCTACGGGGGCAGACTCAATGTAGATCGTACAAAATTATGCCCACGAAACAAGTATTACACCTATAGTTAATCTTCAGTCTAGGGACTCTACCACTCAATTCCACAAGATAGATGACTTCATTCTCACGTTATCTCTCGCTCAGTCAGGTTCGGTAAGTTTTTTTTGGAGCTAAATCACATGAAAACAATGCGTATAGTGGTAGCAGGAACTCCAGGGGCTGGTAAGTCTACCTTTGTTCGGACGATTAGTGAAATTGAAGTTGTAGACACGGAACGCACGGCTACCGATGAAACAGGTTTATTGAAGAAAAAAACCACCGTTGCCTTCGACTTTGGTCGAGTTTCCTTTGGTTCCATCATGGAATTACAAATCTATGGAACACCAGGACAGTCCCGTTTCAATTTCATGTGGGATTTTTTGATTAAAAATGCTCACACCTACATTCTCTTAGTTGCCGCTCATCGTCCAGATGATGTTCACTACGCTCGTCAGATTCTCTCCTTCATGAACCAACGGGCGAAAATTCCAATGATTGTTGGTTTAACCCATACGGATTGTCCCGGAGCTTGCTCTCAAGACGAACTGCTCATAAGACTGGGTTACATGAACGATCGCCATCGTCCTCCGATTGTGCATGTAAATCCAACCGTGCGAGCCTCAGTGATTGAAGCTCTGATGACGATGATGGCTATCCTACTGGCTCAGTATGGTACCGATCAACCGCTACAAGTTGGACAAACCAATCCACCGCCTCAAACTCCGAGTAGAAACACCTATCAGTTTTCCACTGCATCCCTGTTCTCGCGCGGTCGATAATCCGACGAGAATTTACTGGCAGCTTTACATACTTCTCTCCATCAGAACTGTACTAGAAAATTTGTGCAAACGTTTCGGGAAAAGCAGAGTTATCGAGCATTTCCACTCTGCAATCGCAACAAACTCTCTTTGCAGAACACTCTGCTGGCTGGCATGGTGAGGGTATGTGAAGGTGAACAGAGCAATACCTGCTCTTCGGGTCCCACTGTACGAAGCTCCTGTGAAGCCGTTATGTTAATCTCTGTAACGATTGCCTAACTGTTTTGCAAGTGAAAACGTGTTCTGAGAAGCGATCGAGTATCAGGTCAGACCGATCGATCGCGATCGCAAAGAACATCGTGAGATGATTGGGTTGATTCTCCTATCTCTCCAATTTAGCCTGCTTAACTAACTTACTATGACTCAGTCTAAAAGCTGAAACATTTTCTTTTTTCCTATTATCTACCTTATTTTCCTCTTTATACATTTGTCTAGCTAGTTCTATATAAAGTTCTAGTTCATCTAATTATCTATTTTAGAGAAATCCTCATTCTTTAAGATAGATAATATTCGTGTTTATTAATGAATGGGTTCATAAAACCTACATAAAAGCAAAAAAATATTTTATAAAAATCCCTAATATCCCAAAAATAAAATGTTAGTCTTGATGCAGATACGACGAGAAAAGTCAATCTTCTGATAGACGTGCTAAGAATAATCCGGTAATCAGGAATTTAAGTCGTAGGTATTAGTATATTTCCCGTCATGAAATATTTGTGAAGCATATTTCATGCGAACGATACAAGGGGCGTCTTCAGCGAACTACTAGAGCATCTTTGCTCTTGAGTCGTTTAGCGATTCATGGATAGTGTGTACATCAATAAAAGGAATTGCAGGTTATGTCAGCAACACAAGTGACACAGAATTCATTGCGTCAAGAACTTGGTGATTTTAGCAGCGTTATCTGTCTCAAGGCAATTGTCGTTGGTGTTGAAGAAGCCCTCGGTGCAAAAGCAGCAGCAATTGCTTTGATTTCAGCTGGTCGCCAACGTGGTAAACAATTAGCCGAAAGTTTAGGGTTGACGAATAAAGCTAGTGAGATGAGCCTCGAAGAAGTCACAGAAAAAGTTCGTTACATCTTAGGCAAAGACGGTACTCGCTTGTGCATTGTAGAAAAGATTGAGTTGGATGGAGAGGTCTACAAAGTCTGCACGAGAGAAACAGTTTGCTCTGCGGGTGAACCTGAAGGTTCTTCTCGGAATTGCACTTTTACACTGGGAGCCATTCAGGGCTTTTTAGAAGCATTTTTAGGGAAGCGCTTACGGGGACAGCAGACGGAGTCTACCTTGCGTGGTGGCAGTTGCGATCTTCTAGAGTACAGCATTCTGGGTTGAAGCAACGAGGAGAAAAGCCATAAAACAGGTTTTTCTCCCACTTATGCGGATTGGATGTTAATTACACGCTGCCAGTTCTAACACTAAAAATTGACAGCATTCCACTATCTAAAATTTTCGTAGGAATACAACAATGGCTATCAATACAGAAAAACTTGGGTACGTCTTGCAAAACTTTGTCTCAACGACGAGTGATGTTCAGGGAGCCGCAGTCGTGACTCATGATGGCTTGCCTCTATCTGCTAGCTTACCTGGTGGCATGGATGACGAGCGGGTTTCAGCGATGTCTGCGGCTATGCTGTCTTTAGGCGAACGCATTGGTCATGAACTCGGACGCGGCGATATCGATCGCATCTATGTAGAAGGCAACGAAGGTTTTAGCATTTTGACCAGTTGTGGTGAAGAAGCCGTGTTTCTTGTTTTAGCCGGTAAAGCGGCTAAACAAGGGGTTTTAATGTTAGAGATCAAACGCGCTGTTTCCGAACTGAAGCTTCTCTTGCTATAGGTCAAATGTAACAGGGCAAGATTAGTCTGACTGCAAGATTTTAACCCTCTGAGCATGAGGTGTCCGAGCGATACTCGTTGCATTCTCATGCTCTAATGCTAACTCTCTCAGAGAGACAGAGAGTAAAATAGATTGCCATTCCTGAATTAGGACTGACGATTCATCTTCAATGAGCAGTGATCAGTGAGCAGTGAACAGTGAACAGTGAACAGTGAGCAGTGAACAGTTATCAGCGACCAGTTATCAGTCAACACTTCGGGTAGGAATCCCCTGCTGCCACAAGCGGTATGTTTTAGGCGGAGTAACTGATAAGTGTAAATCCCCACGCTGTTACCTTAATCACTGTTCACCGCTCACTGGTCACTGCGAACGTGTCTATCATGCAGTTGCCAGGTACGAATAGGATGATAGAAGTCACTTGACTTTTATCAAGTATTTGCATGCGTAATGTTAACCTAAAGTACCTTTAAATTGCATCATGCAGATTACCCAAAAGTCGTGGAGATGAGGAAATGCCATTGGAATGAGGCTGAGCTTATCTCTATTTGATTAATTATCCAGTGATGTCTTACTAGGATAGAACACCCTACCGAACGAGAGGGTATTTAACTCTAATTGGGATTCTATATAGTTTAATTTTAGTGCATTTCCTCAATCCTATTTCAAGTTTCATTTTCTAATCTTTGATGAGGTATTGCGGAGCAAAAGCGAATGAAAACCATGCGTTCAGTAGTAGCAGGAGCTGTAGGATCTGGAAAATCTACATTTGTGCGGACGCTCAGTGAAATCGAAGTAGTCAATACAGACCGTATTGCTAGCGATGAAACAGCTCTTTTGAAGCCCGAAACCACGGTTGCTCTAGATTATGGCAGACTCATACTGGGGCCTGATATGGATCTGCACATCTACGGCACTCCCGGTCAAGCTCGTTTTGATTTTATGTGGGAGCTGCTGATTCAAAATGCTCATGTTTATATTCTTCTCGTAGCTGCTCATCGCCCGAATGACTTTCACCACGCTCGCGAGATTATTTCGTTTATAGAGCAGCGAGTTAAAATTCCGATGACCATCGGTCTGACTCATACCGATTGTGAAGGAGCGTTGGAACCCGAGGATATTATGATGACTTTGGGTTACGACATGAGCGATAAAAATCGTCCGCCTTACGTGACAGTTAATCCGAAAGATCGACTCTCAGTCCTAGAAGCATTGGTGGTTGTGATGGCACGCGCGATCGCGTGGAGTGATATGAAGTTATCTGTTACTCCCTAGCTTCAGGAGGGAGAGAATCGTTATAATCCATCACAACGAGAGCAAGATAAAGCGGCTTTTTCCACAAGGGATATCCTGAATCAGTAGGTAGATGTCTGAATTATGAATTGTGAATTATGAATTATCAGTGACCAGTTATCAGTTGCCAGTAGAGAGTGGGAGGAAGGAGGCACCCATCACAAGGGTGGTAGGTACTCTTCTTGGGGTCTAAATACCCATGTGAAACTTGTCCACTGTTCACTGCTCACTGGTCACTGTTTTAAGAATCCTCAGCGGTAATCTGTGATTGCTCAATTCATCATTCATAATTCAGAATTCTTTCAGTCAGGGTAATCTCGCAAGCGGGTGACAACAACTGTGGCGACAAGCTGCCGGAGCAACAAATGGTTGGAGACAGACCAAGGTACGAACTGCACTTTCACGCAAGCGTTCAAGATGCTGTCGTGAGCGACGATAATAACGTAAGGCAGATTTTCCAGGGTAGTTTGACTCACCCTAGGACTGGAGCTGTACATCAGCTTCCTTTGGATCTGACTGACTTCACAGGTCGCCAAGCCGAATGCGATCGCATTATGGCATGGCTGCGAGAGGGAGCACCCAGCGAACAGAATGCAGTCCCTATCTCTGTTGTCACTGGCATCGCCGGTGTCGGCAAATCTGCTCTAGCGATTCATATTGCCCATCAATTGCAGCACGATTTCCCAGATGCTCAGCTTTATGTCAACTTGCGCGGCACAGAAGGTCAACCCGTAGCCCCATTAGATGTCCTAGCAGTCTTTCTGCGAGCTTGGGGTGTGGACGAGCAGTCAATCCCCGATAGTCTGACCCATCGAGCTGAACTTTACCGTTCGCGGCTAGCTGGCAAACGCGTATTGGTGTTACTCGACGATGCTCACAACGAAGAGCAAGTACGCCCTTTGCTACCCAATAGCTCCACCTGTGCTGTTCTCGTGACAACCCGCAGAAGCCTCGCGGATTTGGCAGAGTCAAGGGTACTTGACCTTACCGAGATGGCACCCACCGATGCATTAGAACTGTTGGAGAAACAGGTCGGGCAAGAACGGACACAAGCAGAACCAGAAGCCGCTAAAAAGATTATCGATCTTTGCGATCGCTTACCGCTAGCTATCCGGATTGCAGGCGGCACGCTGCAAAATAAACGGGATTGGCGACTGGAAGAGTATGCCCTGAGTCTTGCCAAGGAGCGACGCAGGCAAGAACAATTGCACTCGCTCAATTTGGCAGTTCGAGCGGCACTGGTTCTCAACTACCAGGAATTGGATGCCAGAGCGGCGCATCTGTTCCGGTTGCTCGGCCTACTCACCGGGCCGAAGTTTTTGCCTAGTGTAGCTGTCGCCCTCTTAGAGTCTGACCCAGTCAGCGCTGAAGAATCCGTCACCAGCCTCGTGAAGGTAAAATTACTGGAGCCAGCAACAGATGAGCGCTATCGCCTGCACGATTTAGTACGCCTCTTTGCCAAAGAGCAGTTGGCGCAAGAGGAGCTAGCACAAGCACGGCAAGCCGCTCGCCTCAGGGCAGGCCGCTGGTACTTGGAAACGTCCAAAATGATGAACCTCGCTCTGAATCCACAGACTCGTCGCCAGCTAGCCCAAATTCTCAGCAAAAGCCAAGCCCAACCCCTAGCGGCAACAGAGCAAAATTTATGGCTGGGTGCTTTAAATTGGTTCAAACTAGAGCGGACGAATTTATTAGCCTGTGTCGATTGGGCTGACCAAGCCGAAGCCTGGGACATTGTGGTAGGACTTGCTGAAAATCTGGTGAACTTCTTTAATACCTATGCCGCTCGCACCGACTGGGAACGAACTCATCTGTTGGCATTAGAAGCAACTCGCAAGCTGGCTCAATCCTCGGAGAGTCATCGCGACACGTCACGCCAGGGAGAAGCTCAAACGTTAACAAATTTAGGCAACCTTTACTCGTTGCAGAATCATTGGGAAAAAGCGAGCGATTGCTACGAGCAGAGTTTAGGTATCTTCAGCGAACTAGAAGAGCGGGCTGGAGTTGCTAAGGCATTAGGTAATCTGGCCAATGTTTACACTCAACAGGGTCAATGGGGAAAGGCAAGCGAATGCTACAAGCAAAGCTTGCTGATCTTCGGCGAGTTAAAAGACTTCTATGGAGAAGCTCAGACTTTAGCCAATATGGGTATTTTCTATATCAAACAAAACCACGAGCAAAAAGCTGCCGTTTTATGGCGAGAAGCTCTCACAAAACTGCCTTCAGGCTCTCCAAAAACAAAGCAAGTGGCTCAGTGGCTAGAGTTGATTCGACCCATTGCTCAAGAAATCCAGGCAACTAGTCCCCGTCCTCCCCAGCGTCGCATCTCCTACGTCATCGTAGGGGTGATTATTATTGTTGCGATCGCGTTGGTTGTGATACTTCTCATGCATTGATAGGACTTACGGCGTCTGGAAACTTCTCAATTTATTCTTCTCATGTTAAAGGCGATCGCTTGACAAGAAGAGCCAATCTCGAACTACAATTACAACCCATTACCAATGAGTATAAAGGGTGCCCAGTAGTAAGGATGATTGAGACGAGATGTTACCTGTGTTGGCACACTCTCATGAATCCGTTGTTCCACTTGTAAACCCCGTTGCCTACCCAAGCTCTTGTACTCACCTGTAATCAAAGCGATTTGGGCTTGGCGCAGCGCTTCGGCTTTAGTGGTATTAGGATTTTGCAATGCCGCATAGAAAGCATCCATCAACGCCTGCGTACCGCCATCATCTACGATCCATAAAGATGCGATCGCAGCTTTGGCACCTGTCTGTTGCATCTGGTAGCCGAAACCCAAAATCTCCTCACCGTTACCCAGTTTGCTGCCTAAGCCCGTTTCACAGGCACTCAACACAACTAAATCCACATTTGGCAGCGACCAAGTTTCCACATCTCGCAATGTAGCGCGACTGCCGTCACCAAACAAAATAAACGAATCATCAGGCTGACCAATGACAAACGCGGCATGAGTAGCAAGATGGATAATGTTGTAATCATTCAACCGGGGAACGGTGGCATCGCGGCTGAAGTCGCGGTTCAATAGTTGTGTCGTGCCAGGAATTGCCGCTACCAGATTGGCAACTTCACGACCTGCATACGGCAACCCAGAAAAGGCGTACTGTTCGCTGCCAATGCTGAACTTGTAATTGCCTTGGCTAAAAGCTGCGGCTAAAACGTGGGGTTGAGGTTGAGGTTGAGTGGTGAAGTCGGTCAAGCTAGCCGAGGTGATGTTATTGATGCCAAAGCGCTGCACCAACCAGTGTTGACCATCGTACAAAGCCGCAAGCGGAATATATCTGAGCTGACCGTCAGGAGCGTAGATGATAGTTTGGGCTTGGGCTTGTGTCAGATCGTTTTCGATGGGTTTAATCAGCCAGGTGTAGAGTTGATGAGCTAGAGGTTTGGCATCATTACCTGGGTTGACCAAAGCACTGCGAAAGTTTGCGATCGCTTGATTTAAATCTTCTCGTTTAACAGGTACACTGCGATGAATGGGAGGGGCATCAGGTGTCACCAGTACCAGTTCCAGCCGGTCTTCCAGAATCAACGGATACAGCAGTACCGCATGTTGTTGGAGTCGCTGGAGGCTGCTGCGTAATTTGTTGAGAGTGCCTAAATCGAGATTTTGTCCCACAGCTGTGGTTTTGAGTTGTTGGACTAAAGCGGCAACAGCAGGACTTTTGATAAAGGCATTGAATCGTTCTCTCTGTGTCTGTTCGAGTTTCACCAGTTCGGCAATACGTTGAACTTGGGCGGGTGTGCGGTTAGCTTCGGGAATTTTACGCAGTCCTTCTAGTTCTTTGCCTAAAGCGATCGCTTTGTCTTCAATAGCGGCGTAGTTGTTTTGGACTTGCTGTTCTTGCGGGAGTAATGGGACTCCTTGAGCGGTTTGATTGTTACCTCGCACGTTTTTAAGATAATCCTCAAGTTCTTGGACTTTGAGTAAATCTAGAACTTGTTGTGCTTCTAGGACTCGGTTTTGTTTGAGTAAGAGGTCGGCTAAGTCTTTATAAGTATTGGTAACGGTTTTTGTATAGGATTGCTGTTGTTCTTTCGGAAGTACCCGCAACTCTCGCCGAATCGCTTCTCGCACGTTGACGGATTGTTTGAAGAACACAATCGCTAACTCTGGCTGATTTTGTTTTTCTAGTAAGACAGCAATATTGTTAAGAGCATTCCCTTCTCCGGAACGATCGCCGATTTCTTTTGCAATCGCTAAAGATTGTTGATAAAACTCCAGCGCTTGGGTATCCTGTCCCCATTGGTCGTAAACTAACCCAATATTGTTGAGAGTCATCCCCTCCCAAGAGCGATCGCCAGTTTCTCTAAGAATCGCTAAAGCTTGCCGATCGAACTCAAGCGCTTTGGGATACTGACTGAGATTGTAGTAAACTTGCCCAATGTTACTGAGAGTCAACCCTTCACCAGAACGATTGCCGATTTCTCTAGCAATCGCTAAGGCTTGGTTAAAGGACTCTAGGCCTTTAGAATACTGACCTAGTCTCAAGTCAACTACCCCAATATTACTGAGAGTCATCCCTTCATCAGAGCGATCGCCGATTTCTCGTTCAACAGTCAGGGCTTGTTGATAGGACTCTAAGGCTTGGGCATACTGACCCAAACTATCGTAAAATAGCCCGATGTTATTGAACGTCTTCCCTTCATCAGAACGATCGCCAATTTCTCTCTCTATGACTAAAGCTTGTTGATAAGACTCTAGGGCTTTGGGATACTGACCTAGGCTCTGGTATACTCCCCCGATATTATTGAGAGTCGTTCCTTGACCCGATCGATCGCCAATTTCTCGTTCTACTGCTAAGGCTTGGTTAAAGAAGTCTAGGGCTTTGGGATACTGACCTAAATTAGAGTAAACTTGCCCAATATTACTAAGCGTCTTCCCTTCGTAAGAGCGATCGCCAATTTCTCGTTCTACTGCTAAGGCTTGGTTAAAAGACTCTAGGGCTTTGGGATACTGACCCCAGCTATAGTAGACTAGTCCGATATTATTGAGAATCACTCCTTCGCCCGAATGCTCGCCAATTGCTTTTACTATTGTTAAAGCTTGTTGATAGGACTCTATTGCTCTGGGATACTGGCTTAAACTTTGGTAGACTGCCCCGATGTTACTGAGAATTGCCCCTTCGACAGAGCGATTGCCAATTTCTTTTGCGATGGTTAAAGCTTGTCGATCGGCCTCCAAGGCTTTATCGTACTGACCTAGACTTTGGTATAGTGCCCCAATGTTACTGAGAGTCAACCCTTCACCAGAACGATTGCCGATTTCTCTAGAAATTGCTAAGGCTTGGTTAAAGAACTCTAGGGCTTTGGAATGCTGACCCAAACTATAGTAAACTTGCCCAATATTATTGAGAGTCGTTCCTTCTCCTTCCTTATCCCCCACTTCTTTAGCAATAGTTAGGGCTTGTTGATACGATTCCAACGCCCTGGGATACTGCCCCAGACTAGAGTAGACTTGCCCAAGATTGCTAAGAATAGTCCCTTGATTTGCCCTATTGCCGATGTCTTGTGCGATGGCTAAGGCTTGGCTCAAAAACTCCAACGCCTTGGGATACTGACCCAGAAAGTAGTAGAGTTGCCCGATATTGCTAAGGGTTGCCCCTGCGTCTGCCTTTTTACCCGCTTCTTTGGCAATGGCTAAGGATTGTTGATAGAACTCTAGAGCCTTAGCATACTGACCCAGGTTCAAGTAGACTATCCCAATATTATTGAGAATTGTTCCTTCCCCTGCTTTTTCACCGATTTCTTTGGAGATAGCTAAGGATTGTTGATAGAATTCTAGAGCCTTAGCGTATTGACCTAAGCTCGTGTAGACATCCCCAATATTGCCGAGCGACACTCCTTCCGTTGCCCTCGTACCTGCTTCTCTCGCAATTGATAAAGCTTGCTCAAAAAAATCTAGGGCTTTGGTATACTGACCCTGACTCTGGTAAACATACCCGATGTTGCTGAGGGTTGCTCCTTCTGCCACCCGATCGCCGATTTCTCGTTTAATAGCTAGGGATTGTTGAGAGAATTCCAACGCCTTGGCATATTGACCCAAATCTTTGTAAACTACCCCAATATCGTTGAGGTTTCCAGCAATACCTTTACGTACCATAAAGCGATCGACGTTAGGCAAATTGCTGGCTTCTTGGCGAATCTTCAACGCTTGCTGCAAAATTTCCAAAGCCTTGGTATATTGCGACAAATGAATATAAATAGTGCCAATTTCATTAAGGGCTTCGCCTTCACCTGCCTTATCACCTAATTCTTGACGAATCTTCAACGCTTGCTGATAAGTTTCCAACGCTTTGGCATATTGGTTTAAACCGTCTTCTGCATCCCCAATATTAATGAGCGTTTCGCTGACACCTGCCTTGTCACCTAATTCTTGCCGAATAGCTAAAGCTTGTTGCAAAACATCTTGCGCTTTAGGATATTGAGCGAACTGATTGTAAACTTCCCCAAGACTGTTGAGCGTTTTGGCGATGCCAGCCTTGTCGCCACTTTCTTGGTAAATCGCTAATGCTTGTTGCCATGTCTCAAAAGCCTGTTTAAATTGACCTTGGCGATACTGCTGCTTACCCTTGTCGAATAACTGCTGTGCCTGAGATACTCGATCTTGAGTTGTCTGCGATCGCACTGTAAATGCCTCCAGGTGAGAGGTGACAGGCAACAGGGAAGGAGTCAGGGACAGCAGCAAAGTCGTAATCGCAAAATTGAGATATTGTAGACGGGGAGACATAGCTAGTCCTCTAGCAACGAGGTAAGCAGATTATGCGTAATTCATATATCGCTTGGTTAAAGGGGAGTTATGCAATAATTTTTGCGATCGCGAAAGCGCTGCGCTTGACGCAATCGCGAAAGCGTTGCCCTTTGACGCGATCGCTCTGCGCTCAACCTTGGGATAATCGCTGTTGGAGAGTAGGTTGATGCGATCGCATTCCGTCCTCGTAATCCCATCCCCCGTCTCACAGCCTCTAAATTTCCAACAACAGACTTAGCAGATAACGTCGAAGAAGTTAAAATCAAACTTCTACAGCTTCAGAGACGATATGAGCTGCTAGATCTGTAAAGGAGCGGGAAAATCTACACATGGTAACGGCCTTCAGCTACTCCACCAGCGCTACTGTAGTTAAACCAACGGTTTTAGCCGACAAGCGTTCCAAATACAAAGCGGACGCGGGTTTAAATGATGTCCAAGAACCGATTACCAGCGCTCCTCCAGAAGTCCGCCAGATTATCGAGCGAGTCTTGCAAGCCGAGAAAGACAAACTCTACATGAAAATTCCGAGGTCAATTAACGATGATATCTTAAGAATTATTAAGGATGCAGTGCAATGAAACTGACATCAATTCGGTTGTGTAATTTTCGTCAGTTTTATGGCAAAACTCCAGAAATAGTTCTGGCCTGGGGTTCGCAAAATACGACCATGATTCACGGGAATAATGGTGCAGGGAAAACGACTCTACTCAATGCCTTTACCTGGGTACTCTACGAAAAGTTTAGTGCCGCGTTTGCCTCGGAAGACCAATTGGTGAATAAACGCGCGATCGCAGAAGCAGGCCTCAATGAAGCGGTAGACTGTTGGGTAGAATTAGGATTCGAGCATCACAACAAACGCTACCTAGCCAAGCGCCTGTGCCGTGCTTACAAGACGGAAATGGGAATCGAGCAGGGAAAAAGCGACTTGTATCTCCAGATTGCTGGAGATGATGGGCGCTGGCTCCTCCCGCAACAACATCCAGACGATATCATCGGTCAAATCTTACCCGCTACTCTGCATCAATACTTTTTCTTTGATGGCGAGCGAATTGAACAAATTGTGCGATCGGATAAGAAATTCGAGATTG
>DATNPC010000621.1:0-7577 GCA_036703375.1 Allocoleopsis sp. | reverse complement strand
AGTGCAGCCTCGCAGAAATAACTAAGCAGTTGAAGTGACATCGGGCTGACCTTGATACTTCCACTCAAAGGGTTTAGCCATTGTCTGGTTAAAGTATTCAATGAAAGCCAAAATACGACCAGTAAGTTCATCAGTAGACTGAAAACTACCGTGCTTGAGAAGCCGTCGGACTAAAATACTAAACCAAATCTCAATCTGATTGAGCCAAGAAGTGTGCTTGGGGATGTAGACAAAACGAATGCGATGATTGGAGTCAGATAAAAAGGCAGCACGCGTCTCCATAGATTGGAGAATGCCTGACTCTCCCTTAGCTCCTAAATCAACATCTAACTGACAACAAGCAGCAACCAAGCGCACAAGAGAGGCTGACTTGTGAATGTTGAGTTGGTCGAGCAGGAAAATCCATCCTGCCTCGGGGTCAGTTTCAATGGTGTTGGCAATATGATTGGCAAAATCGTACTCGGTACGGCTGGGTAACACAGATGGGGCGGTGATGCGACCAGCAGCTACTTCCCAGTTAGCAATTAGGCAACAAGCCCCGTGGCGAATGTACTCGAATTCTAGAAGCTTGACTTTTCCCGGTCGCCTGGGGTGAGAGGATGCTGCTCTTTCCCAAGCGGGGATACCTGTCTTCTCATCCGTAGAAACTAAGTGAATCCCTTGACGCAGCAATGGCACAGCATCTGCATAGAGTTGACAAATCAGCTTAACTTGCTTGGTGAACTCTTCTGGGTCTTCTGGATTGGAGTTAAGCCAGTAACGGTTTCGATGGGGTTGCAGAGTGGCTTCTTTTTAAAAAACGTTCCACACTTCGTGGCGAAATCTGTTCGACTATCCCTCGTTGCATGGCTTCCCTCGCCAGTTCTTTCGGAGTCCAATTACTTATCGGTACTCCTGACGCTTCCGGGTCTTCACAAGCCAAAGCTACGATTCGTACTACTTGCTCTGTACTAAAACTCGCTGGAGTTCCTGGACGTTCTTGGTCGGCCAGAATGGTTTCTATCCATCCCATTAAATCTTTGTCATTGATGCCTTTGGATTCCAATACGGCTAATTTTGAGACTCCTTCCTGCCAGCGTCTGCGCCATTTCGCCACACTATTGCGATTGAGCTGCAACTGGCGACCAATTTGCTCATTGTTTTCACCTTGATGAGCTTTGAGGATAATCTGCACCCGTCTGACTAACCGTTGAGTGCTGGTATGACGACGTAGGATTTGTTGCAGCATTGCTTGCTGCTTTTGGCTTAACTCGATTGTTAACGGTGATGGACCCGACATCTTTTTGCTTGAGATTGCTTGAGCATCTACTGGTTCTTCGCTCGCCTCTGAGCTAATCCTACCACCGTTCTAACCGCTTACTTACTTCTGCGAGGCTGCACTGAGTGAATTTTGTAGAGACGTTCCATCGAACTGTCTCTATCGGGTATTGTCGTTTCGCTAAACAGTTCGCAAGCTGCACGAAACACCTCATCAGGTGTCACTAAGCGTAGGCAATTGTAATGTCCCTCTGGACAAATGCTTTTGTAACAGAACTTGCACGGAACATCGTGGAATAAAACTCGATTAGGAACGCCCCAAGGTGTGTGTTGAGGGTTAGTGAGGGCGTAGAGGTCAACAACAGGAGTACCTACAGCAGCAGCGATATGAACGGGGCCGGTGTTATTGGAGATAACAAGGTGAGTAATTTCAATCAATGCGGCTAATTCAGCTAAGTTCAGATAGCCCACCAGCGAAGATGAATGGGTATCCGTTGCGGATTGAATGCCTTCTACCAATTCCCGTTCCGACTCACTGCCTGTGAAAATCACCTGAAAATTGCCATCTAAAACTAAGCGTCTTGCGACTTGGGCGAATCCTTCCGGCGGATAGCGGCGAGAGGTTGCTGTCGCACCGGGATGAATCATAACCAAGGGGCGTTTTAAGTCAATGCCAAGTTCAGCTAAGCGTTGCAAGATTTGGTGACGGGCATCTTCTGGAACCCTCAGCGACATGCGCTCCTTAGTGGTTCGGCAACCAGCCGTGGCGACTAAGTCAAGCTGGCGACGAACTTCATGGCGAATCCCGCAAGATGGTTCAGGGTCGAGTACCCAATTCGTCAGCAGTTGGTAGGGATTTTCGTGGCAGTGCGCTAACCGTAGAGGAATATCGGCTAAGTAACAGAGGAATGCTGAGGGCAGGGGATTCTGGCTAAAAACGGTGAAAATGACAGCCGCATCGAATTGTAAGCTGCGTAATTTTTCTACCATCTCGAACTCTGGCTGACTATTCGTTCGAGGTGCAGTTGCCTTCATCCAGGGCGCGTCATAAACGATAACATCGTCGATTTCTGGTACCAGCGACGCTACTTCAACGCCCGCAGGAGACGTGCAAAGGGTAATGCGGCGTCCAGGGCACGATTCTTTGATTGCCCGGATAGCGGGTGTAGTCATCAGTACATCCCCGATGCTGTCTAGCCTGACGCACAGTATATTTTCAGCCTTGTTCCAGGTATCTGCTGCGGTCATGTTTTATCTCCTTGAGCAGAGTTAGTGCTGCTATTGAACGAAGAGGAGGCAGAGACGTAGAGATACGGTGACAAGGGAAAATTCTCTGTGCCTTCTCTTCTCCACGTCTGTGTGTTTATGGAATTGGATTGAGAATAAGACTGCTGAATTCGTTCAATAATGCTGGTCGTGGAGCGGTTCTCTAGATACGGCAAAATCTCTACAACGCCTCCTAGTTCCTGAACTATGGATGCTTCCGGAAGCCTTTCGCAAGTATAGTCGCCACCTTTGACAAAGACATCCGGGCGAACTGCGCGGATGAGATTACAGGGCGTGTCCTCATCAAACGCAATGATGCAATCGACGCAGCTTAAAGCAGCGAGGACTTGAACGCGATCGCTTAAAGTATTGATCGGGCGACTGAGTCCTTTAATGCGGCGGATACTCTCATCGCTATTCACGCCAATCACCAAGATATCTCCCAACGCTTTGGCACGATTCAGATAAGTGATATGACCACAATGCAAGATATCAAAGCAGCCATTGGTGAAGACAATTCGTCGTCCTTGCTGACGGTAGAACTCAAGACGAGCGCTTAAAAGCGATACCTCAGTAACGTACTTATCTCCCCTAGAGAGGTGCGCCTGCAATTCCTCCGCTGTGCAAGCAGTGGTACCTTCTTTAGCAACAATGACGGCAGTGGCAGCAGATGCCAGTTCAGCCGCAGCAGATGTTGTTGCACCTACGGCAAGGGCAAGCGTCAGAGCGCTGATAAACGTATCGCCTGCACCTGTCGCACGGGAATGAGCTGTCGGTTGAGCATAAGTTCGGTAGGGTAAGCTGCCGCGCTCAAAAATTACTGCACCTTCAGTATCGAGAGTAACAGCCGCAATTTGAGCACCTGTAATGTCGAGAATCTCCTCTCCGTATAATGTGATGCAGTCAGCGCGTGTATTGCCGTCCGATATGGCATCTCGCCGTTGAGGAAGATTTAGCAACCGCATCACTTCGTGATAATTCGGTTTTACGGCAGTCACACCAATGTGGCGGTAAGCCGCTAGATTTTTGGAATCAGCAACCAGCAGTTGGGGAGTCGAGGACTGTAAATTTGCGATCGCCTCCATCACTCGTGGCGTTAAAATACCATAGCCGTAATCTGAGATAACCACGGCATCACATTGAGAATAAAACTGAGTCAGAGAATCAATTAATGCCTGCTCAGCCTCTGAATCGATAGGGTAAGTGCTACCTTGGTCAAACCTCACCAGCATTTGCCCAGAAGCAATTACCCGATGTTTTGCCAAAGTCTGTCGCTGAGGTTGAGTCAAAATGTACTCTGTAGAAACACCACGCTCTTCCAAAGCTTGCTGTAAAAGCTTACCTTCCAGGTCGTCACCAATAACTGAAAGAAACGTTACCTGACCTCCCAAACTGTGGATATTAACCGCAGTATTAGCAGCACCACCTGGAATATTTTTCCGATTGGAAAGGGCAACGACTGGTACGGGAGCTTCTTGACACAAACGCTCAGTAGAACCTTCCAAGTAGCTATCAAGTATCGCATCACCAATGACAACCACATTCAGTCCGGTGAATGCATCAATGAGACGAGATAAGGTAGTTTGCATAGTCAATTCTGACCCCCATAACCCCCCTTAATAAGGGGGGAAAAAGAATTACATCTGTGGTTCACATAGAGAATCTGTATAACCTCTAATACCAATTGGGTTTGAGTTTGACACCTATTCTCCAATTGCTTCCCCCTTAGCAAGGGGGGGCTGGGAGGGTTTCAAATGCGACAGTGGAAAAGCCAATTGGTACAACCTCCTCTTCTTCTCTCTTCTCTCTGCGTTCTCTGTGTCTCTGCGGTTCGTTAAAAAAGTTGACCTAAGTACCTAACTAAAAAGACCCAACTCTTTCTCTTTTTTGCCTTTTATCTTTTTACTTTTGCCTTCAATTAGACGTGCCGCATCAGCAAGGTCAGTTGCAATGAAATCAGGTAGTCGCAGTGGAGAAAAAATCCACTCCGTTTCATTGCCATTGTCAATTAACACAGTCTTGCATCCCGCACGCCGACCCGCTTCCACATCGTTGAGAATGTCACCAATGAACCAAGAGTTTGCCAAGTTGATGCCATGCTCTCGGGCAGCGCGCAGGATTAAACCCGGTTCAGGTTTCCGGCAAGAGCAGTTAATGCTGTAATTAGGAACGCTCCCGTCCGGATGATGGGGGCAGTAATAGAAACCAGCCAGTGGTATGCCCATCTCTGCTAATATTTGACGCGATCGCTTTTCCACTGCCACAAGAGCCTCTTCTGGAAAATAGCCGCGAGCTACGCCAGATTGATTCGAGATGATAATCAGCTTATAACCAGCCGCATGAAGCGATCGCAATCCCTCCTCGGCACCTGGCGTCAACTGCATCAAGTCCGGATTCACGTTATACGGCACATCCTCAACCAAGGTGCCATCCTTATCTAGAAATACAGCTCGATTGGTCATTGTTTAATTGTTAGTTGTATTTCCTACTAACTACTAACCACTAACGACTAACAATTACGGCCAGGATTTTTCGCGCATTGGCAGAACCATTACTTCAGGAATGACTGTCTCTTCGGGCTGCATCAAGACGTAGCGAATTGTGTCAGCGACATTTTTGGGGTCTTGAAGAATGTTCGGATCGATATCGGGAAATCGATCGAGCAGAAATGGTGTCCGCATTCCACCTGCAACCACGGCTGTTACTTTGACATTGTGCGGACGAGCTTCTACATGGAGAGCATGGCTGAAGCCCAAAAGTCCCCACTTGCTGGCATGGTATGCCGAAGCATTCGGCCAAGTCCGTTTGGCAGCGGTTGAGGCAATATTGACAATATGACCGCTTCCCTGCTGTTTCATGTAGGGAATTACAGTTTTGGACATGATGAATGGGCCGTTTAGGTTAACCGCCATAATCCGCTCCCAGTCTTGGACGGTTAGCTCCTCGACTGGTAAGGTGACATCGATGCCAGCGTTGTTAATTAAGATGTCTAAATGACCGTATTGGTTGACAATTTGACCGAGCGCTGATTCGACTTGCTCGGCATTGCTGACATCAAGCTGCAATGCTTGTGCTTTGCCACCATCTTGTTGAATATCTTGGGAAACTTTTTCGGCGAGGTCGTTTTGAATATCGGCGACAATTGCGATCGCGCCTGCTTCACCTAACATCTGGCAAATGGCTTGACCCAGTCCTCGACCTCCTCCTGTAACGATGGCAATTTTTCCTTGGAGTGAAGGTGTAATCTGAGTTTCGCGTGTTAGTTCTTGTACCATTGGTTTTTCTCCTAAATGTTTTAAAGGTTATGTTTGGGTTCTGGTTTTTTAACGAACCGCAGAGGCGCAGAGTGCACAGAGGAAGAGAAGAAGAGAGAATAGATAGGTTGATGCTTAGACTTCTTGCATACATCCTGGGAAGCCCCCTAAATCCACGCCAGATGCTCTACTTGGGGAGACCCCAAGACCGCACTGGCTCCCCAATTCTGGGGGACTTTGAACGTATTCTCCCCCCAAAATTGGGGGGCTGGGGGGGCGAAAATCGACTTTTGCCAGAGGTCTATTGACGATCGATCGCTGTTCTGATTTGAGTTGCTCTTCGATTAGTTCGCATAGAAGATGAAGCACTACAATTTGCACTTCCTGGATATGCTGGGTATCGCTAGCAGGTACAACAATTGAGAGGTCGGCGAGTGGGTGCAAGTCTCCACCACCTTTTCCTAACAGTGCGATGCAGTGCAAACCGAGACGACGAGCTGTGTTAAAGGCTTGAATTAGGTTGCGAGAATAACCGCTCGTACTGATTGCGATGAGAACGTCTCCAGTCCGGCCGAAGGCTTCTACTTGTCGAGCGAATACGTTTTCATAGCCCATGTCGTTTGACCAGGCGGTCAGCACGGCAGTATCGGCGGTAAGGGCTAAAGCTGGAAGCCCGCGCCTGTCGGGGCATTTGAAGCGTCCGACGCATTCGGCGGCGAAGTGTTGGGCATCGGCTGCGCTACCACCGTTCCCACAGATGAGGACTTTGCCATCTTGGGCGAAGCAGGTGCTAATCGTGTCTGCGGCAGTGAGGATAGAACCCAGGCAGCGCCGTCGGGATTCTTGGAGCGCTACGAGTACGTTGTCGAAACCGCGTTCCACAATGGCGAGGTAATGGTTTTCACCCAAGCGTGCAGGTTGAGTTTTGGCTAGAACTTCTTCGTAGAGGTCAGCAATTGCACTGGTGACTTTTTGCCAGGTAAATAGCTGTGAGGCTCGTTGAATGGCTTGCTGTCGAAACAGGTTGAGCAATTCGGGATGTTGGTAGAGATGGGCAATACGTTCTGCGATCGCATCTGGGTTTTTGGGCGGGACTAGGTAGCCTGTTTCTCCATCTCGCACGGTGAATTTAATCCCGCCGACGTTGGCACCGATAACGGGTGTACCGCACGCCATCGATTCGACGGGGGTGATGCCGAAGGGTTCGTACCAGGGTGTTGTGATAAAGATATCGGCAGCACTGTAGTAGAGTTTGAGCGCTTCGCGTCCGCGCCGTCCGACAAAGGTAATGCGATCGCTCACGCCCTCTTCTTGGGCAATTGCCTGAAGACGACCGATTTCAGGAGTAATGACTGGGTTGGGTTCATCGGATTCACCTCCCACGATCGTCAGCTTGGCTGGGATGGAATACTGGTTCAATAGAAGGGCGAAGCCGCGAATCACGGTATCGACTCCCTTACGCGGTACCATCCGACCGAGTTGGAGGATGAGACGTTCGTCCGGGGAAAGACCTAGGGCTACGCGAGCGAGGGCTTTCCCAATCGGCCAAAACTGACCGGGGTCGAAACCACCCGGAACGATCGCAATTTTGGCAGGGTCGGCGTTATAAAAGCGGATGAGGTCTTCTTGTTCCTGCGGACATTCGGCAATAATGCGATCGGCTTCGGCAATAATGCGCTGTTCGATCGCAACCCGTTCGGTGGGAAATTCGTCAGCCTCTCCCTGATGAAAGCGACGCACGCGACCTAAGGCGTGAAACGTCACAACAAAGGGAATCCCGACAACCTGTTTGAGTTCGAC
>DATNPC010000620.1:0-8517 GCA_036703375.1 Allocoleopsis sp. | reverse complement strand
CCGAGAATAAAACTCGCGTGTCTATGGGAGTGCAAATTAAGCAAGACTTAGCCAAGATTGGCATCCAAGTGGATTTCACACCGATCGCATTTGGCACCCTTGTGGACAAGCTGTCCAATACTCTAGATTGGGAGTGCCATCTCTTAGGGTTTACTGGTGGCGTAGAACCCAATGATGGTGCTAATGTCTGGTCTCCAGATGGTGGCTCGCACAGCTTTAATCAAAAACCTCAACAAGGACAAGCACCGATTGAAGGGCGAGAAGTCTATCCTTGGGAAGCAGAAATTGGGCGTCTCTATATTGAGGGGGCAAGAGAGGTGGATGAAGCCAAACGCAAAGCGATTTATGCCGAGACGCAACGGATTACCCAAGAATACTTGCCGATGATTTACTTGGTTAATTCGCTGTCCATGTCAGCCGTGCGCGATCGCATCCAAAATGTTAAGTTCTCTGCCCTTGGTGGTGTTATCTGGAATATTTACGAACTCAGAGGTTAAAGACAATTGATTAGGTTCCCTGCTGCGCGTCGCTGGTTAATCGGTTTATTGGCATTAGTATTTGCGATCGTTTGTCATAGTTTTGTCCTAACTCCTCTCAAAACTCCTGCTACTCCAGGTAACCAACTCGTACTGAGTAGTCTTCAAAATCCAACAACCTTCAATTACGCACTCAACGAAGTGTCTCCTAATGTTTTCGATTTCATGTATGAAGGCTTGGTTAGCCAAAACGGAGTCACGGGAAAAATCGAGCCTGATTTAGCTCAGCAGTGGGAAATCTCTGCCAATGGGCACGACATCGTGTTCACTCTACGCGAGGCATTGAAGTGGTCAGACGGTCAACCTTTAACGGCTGATGATGTCGTCTTTACCTATAACAATATTTACTTCAACGAGCAGATTCCAACTTCAATCAGAGACAGCTTCAAGATTGGCAAAGATCGGGTGCTGCCGAAGGTTACAAAATTAGATGAAAAACGGATTCAGTTTTCTCTTCCAGAGACATTTTCACCGTTTCTTCGTAACACGAGTGTAGCCATCTTACCCGCTCACGTCCTGCGCGAATTTGTCTCTAGCAAAACTTCAAGCGATGAACTGCCGTTTCTCTCGATTTGGGGAACGGAGACTAACCCAGCCAAAATTATTGTTAATGGCCCTTATCAGATAGAACGTTATACCCCAGATCGGCGCGTAGAATTTCGACGGAATCCCTACTACTGGCGCAAGGATGAACGGGGAAACTCTCAACCTTATATCGATCGCGTAACATTAGAACTTCTGGCATCCCCGGAGGAGCAGTTGTCCAAGTTTCGAGCTGGAGAATTAGATAGTTTAGAGATTGTACGTCCTGAGGATTTTGAGGCACTCCAGCCAGAACAAAAATTAGGCAACTTTACCTTGTATAACGGGGGCGTCAAACCAGGATGGACGTATCTAGCGTTTAATCTCAATAAAGGTCGCCGACTTGATGGAAGTTCAGTCGTCGATCCCATCCAATCTCGCTGGTTTAATACTGTAGCATTTCGGCAGGCAGTGGCATATGCGATCGATCGCCCAACCATGCTGAGCAAAATATTTAAGGGATTGGGTGAACTGCAAAACTCATCAATTCCCGTACAAAGCCAATACTACCGATCGCCAGCACAAGGATTAAAAGTTTATAACTACAATCCAGAACAAGCGAAGACATTGCTCTTAAAAGCAGGATTCAAGTACAACGCCGCCGGACAGTTACTGGATGCTGAGGGCAATCGCGTGCGCTTCACCCTGATTACGAATCAAACGAATCATAACCCTACTCGCGAAGTCATGGCCGCTCAAATTCAGCAAGACTTGAGTAAGATTGGCATTCAAGTGGATGTTCAGACGGTTGGGTTCAATGAGCTGATCGATCGCATTCTCAATACCCTAGATTGGCAAGCTCATCTTTCAGGCTTCACGGGTGGAGTAGAACCGAATGAACAGGCTAGTATCTGGTTACCGGAAGGAGGATTGCACTTGTTTAATTACAACCCCCCATCGGGAGAACCTCAGATTGCTGGAAGAGAGGTAGCGGATTGGGAACTGGAAATCAGTCGCCTCTACCTGGAAGGGGCACAAGAGTTAGACGAAGCAAAGCGTCGAGCTATTTATGGTGAAGTGCAACGTCTCGCGCAAGAGTATGTACCGATTATTTACCTAGTGAATCAGTTTTCACTAGCTGCCGTGCGCGATCGCATCCAAAATGTGAAATACTCGGCTCTAGGTGGCGTTTTCTGGAATATTTACGAGTTGAAAGTGAAGGAAAATTAAATCTAGATACCTCCTAGGGTTTCCTGATGAACGAATCATTGAAGAGCAAAGCATCTGATTTATTGCGCTTCACTTGTTGGGCAGTCGTGCAACTACCATCTTGATTGAGATGATTCTTGAGTTTTTCAGGACACTCCTTGCGAATGTCAGATAGTGTCTCAAACCACCTGGGATGATTGACGCAAGCTGCACCATCGGGTTGCCAAGCAGCTTCAAAGACCATCTTATTATTAGGAGTTGGTGTTTGAATACCCAGCACATCATATATATTGATGAGAGTGCCGTTTCTCGTATGACCTTTGCCATCACCGCAGTAATCGGCACGCACCATGCGCGTACAAGCTTGGTGAAAGTCTCTGAGCGATTTTCCGTTTACCGTCTTCCAAGGTTTGTAACCAAAGCGAACGCACTTAGCCAAAGCGCCATTCGTACAACCAAATGTAATCGATTTACTCGATTCAAGGTATGCCCCTTTCTCATCCCAAGCACCTGTTAACGGAATTGCTTTCGCAACATTCTCTACATCAGGCTTACACAAGTTCTTCCATTTAGAATCCGTCTTATCTAGATAAAAGACTGTATAAAGATAGGTTTCCTTCTCTGGGTCTTTCGGGTCTAGTTCAACATCTCTAATCTGAAAATTTATTTGTCTACCGTTCTCATCAAATGCTGTCAAGTTAGCTCCCTTTAAATCCTTACCTTTGAGGATTACAGTTTTTTCATTAGTGCTTGCTTTTGCCTGTTTTTGGTGTAGAGAATTCTTGGTATTCTGGGATTTATTTAAAATCCCACAGCTAATCAGGGATATCGTTAGTAGGGAAATCAGGGTATATAAATATTCTTTTTTCATACTCTGAGCGAACCTGTTGAAACTGGCAGCTTGTACCTCCTACTGGTAAGCAGCATAATATCCTGGCAACCTATAGCAGTTCACAATTGAGTGGAACACAGATTGTTTGTAGGGGCGATTCATGTACGCCCTTGGCTTTCGGAGAAGGGTATCGCCCCTACGATGTGTTCTATACAACCGAGAACCGCTATATGTTCAGGAGCAATAGCAGGCGTCCTTCCAGCAAGCGCTGTGGTGAAAGCTATAAATCAAGACAAAGAAAATTAGGACATTCACATCAGGATTGTCCTAACTTTATCGTTGGTTTTCCTGGAAAATAACTAGAAATAACCAGGCTAGCGACGACTGGTTATTTTAGGGAAACTATTTGACTGCAACCCGCGTTACTGCCACAAGCTGTCCTCCTTCAACATGAAGGCTTTGCAATTGAGTGTCTCGCAGTTGAGTGCCTTGCAAGCTCACACCATTTAACGCCAAGCCATTGAGCGAAAAGCCATTGATCGCCAAGCCATTGATCGCCAAGCCATTCATCGTCAAGCCATTGATCGCAAAGCCATTTGTCACTAACCCTGCGTTAGCTACTCCGGAGAAAGCAACAGCGCTCGACGCTACAGCTAGAGAAACTCCCAATAACTGCAATTGTTTTTTCATAATTTCCAAACTTCCGATCGCCTTTAGCGAAATTCCTAAGCTAGAAAGATCAACACTATAGTATTCTTTTTTTGTCAAGGGTACTATTTTCGTAAAAATTGTACTATTTTTCATAAAAACTATAGGGTGAACCCTTAATTCTCTGCCAAAAATGAATTCTTTAAAACTATATAGTTAACTAATTTTTCAAGCAGACGAAGAGAACCCTCGCTATCCTAAGGAGGGGTCTGGGGAGCAATAGCCGACATTCCGCACATACTAAATGCAGAGGTGGCACACTTGAAATATTTCTACTAACCCAAGTCACCATTCATAATTTCGATGTCGCAGCTTCCTCCCCACTCTTCCCAACACTCTATTGAAGTTAAAACGTCTACTATCAGACGTTTGCGCCGCTTGAGCTACATGCTAGATAGCGCGATTCCTATTCCAGGAACGCGGTTGCGTGTGGGACTCGATCCTCTATTGGGTTTATTACCGGGAGCGGGCGATTTTTTGGGCACTGCCCTCTCGGCGTATATTGTCATTGAATCCGCACGATTAGGCGTGCCACGATCGGCGTTAGTGGAGATGGTGTCAAATATCGTGTTGGACACAGTAATTGGTACTGTACCTGTGGTAGGAGATATTGCGGATGTAGTTTGGAAGGCTAATGCTAAAAATATTCAACTGTTAGAAGAACATCTACATGTACCCAAACAGAGAAAACGGGGCGATTGGTTGTTTCTCGCCCTGCTGTTAGTCGGATTGCTCTTCATTGTGATGCTCATCGCTGCCATCAGTGTTGTCATTCTCAGATGGCTGTGGAGTGCGATCGCAGGATAAGGTAGGGGCGAGGCATGCCTCGCCCCTACTGGTTGCTCTACTTGTTTGCAGAGATACTAGCTTTGCTGGAGGCTTGATAGGAAGTCTCCAGAGACTCAACCTGCTGTTCCCGTTGCTCGGCAAGAGAATTCAATACGCTGTTCGTCGCCAAAGAGTTCAGGCGATTAGCCAAAATAGCATCAATCGAATACCGGCCGGCACCGTTAACGAAGAAGAACAGGAAACAAGCGGCATAAAGCATCGACAGTTCCAGATAGGGAATGCTAAATCCAGCCACTAGAACGTGATGGTACATGGCCACCAACATGGTTGAGAGCAAGCCCGCTGCCGCAGGACGAGTCAAAAGACCTAAAGCCAGTAGGGGAGCGCCGAGTAACTCGGTGAAGGCAGCACAGTAACTGAAGAAAATCGGGAAGGGTAAACCGATGACAGAGACATAAGCATCAGCAAAGCTCTGAATGTTGGATAACTTATCCAGTCCATTGTGAATCATCACCAAGCCAGCAACGACTCGGAGGACAGTCCAAGCACTTTGAGACCAAGAATTGCCGGAAAGATTTGGTTTTAAGGCAGCGGCAACGTAGGCCACCAGGCGATCGGTGGTTGTCATTATGGCTATTTCCTGAAAACGGTATGAATAATTGCTTTGTGTACTTATATTAACTCAAATATTAAAAAATGTAATGAAGTATTTGCTTTTCCTCTGACTTGAGAGGACAGAAAATTACCTAATCTAGATAGACTGAGGAAAATAAAGAAGATTAAAAATTTTTCTGTAGTTTTGAGCAAATATTCAATTTTTATTTCTTTTTATTAAGAAAAAGGGGATGCGAGGTACAAAAAATTAACAATGTATTATCCTTAATCGATAATTACTATCAATAATTTCTATAGAAGCGATCGATTCCAGAGAGTTCCACACCGTTCGTGTCGATCGCAACCTTCACGAGATGCGATCGCGGACTGAACACTCATCTGAATTTATTGCTGTCACCATCCAGGTGAAGACAGATTGAACAGCCCACACAACTACGTACCAGTAATCAGCCTTCTGCCTTCAGCCCTCTGCCTTCTGCCTTCTGCCTTCTGCCTTCTGCCCTCTGCCTTCTGCCTTTTTCTATAACTTGTTAGCTGGCTCGTATCTTTTGCCATACAGTAAAGCCCAAAAGCACGACAATGCTGACAATCGTGGCATGCATCACTATAGGAGTCATGCCTTGCAGTTTCATCGCCAGCCAGTTAGACAATAACGTAATCGTCCACAGCGTTACGGCAGCACGGCGCTGAGAGAGTCCCAACGCAAGCAAGCGGTGATGCAAGTGGTCTTTGCCAGGAGTACTGAGAGGATTTTTCCCAGCCATCAAGCGCCTGATAAAAACTTGGGTCGTATCTAAGACAGGTAGGAGCAAAAAAAAGGCTGGAGGAACCAAGGAAAACACGGTAGTTACTTTCAGATTACCGAGAATGCTAGTTGCCGCCAGTACGTAGCCGAAGAAATAAGCACCCGCATCTCCCATAATGATGTGTGAGGGATGAAAGTTATGCCGCAAAAAGCCCAGTGCAGCACCTCCCAAGGCAGCTAAGAGTAGCGTAGCAGCAGCACGAGTCGGAAACTGAGCAGAAACGGCTAGAAGACTCATCGCCGTAATAAAGCTAACTCCTCCCGCCAACCCATCCATCCCATCCATCAGATTAATGGCATTGGTAATCCCGACTACCCACAACACGGTGAGTGCAGTCGAGAGAAATGGGTCAATTGGAGTGCCAAAGGTCGCTTCAATCCCAGTCCCGCTAGCGACGAGCAACAGTGCCGTGAGAATTTGGGTAAATAACCGAAATAAGGGAGGTAGACCGAATTGATCGTCAATAAAGCCGACTAGGACTAGAATTGAACCCCCCAACAGAATGGTTAGTACCTCAGCTAACACGCCTTCGATTACGATGGGTCTGAGCAGGGTCGCTAGGGTGAGGGCAGCAACCACTCCTGCATAGATTGCTAACCCTCCTGCATTCGGTAGAGGTTCTCGATTGAGGCGTCGCGCATTGGGTTGATCGGCCCAACCGACTCGGAGAGAAAACGAACGTACAGCTGGTATGAAACGCCAAGTCACTCCACATGCCAACCAAAAGGAGAACACTACCGCCAGCCAGCCAGTGCCTGTAGGGTTGGCTATACCGAGAGATCGCAGGAAGTCGTATAAATTCATCTTCCAATCCCGCCTAGACCGCCAATAATGAACATTAGCCTCAACAGTACACGAATCAATCCGCTAAAGTGCTACTGAGTTTTGTCGCTTATGCCTTTACAACAGACAATCGATGAAAGGCGTTGAGTGCCAAATAGCGCAACGTTTAGCTCGGCAGCACATTTGTTTTGAGTTGCCGGGAAATATCACCTTGGTTTTTAGGGTTAGCGGACGACTTGCGATCGCATCACTACACGATGTTAAATCCAAGCCCACTACCAATTCATGAATAACAACTAACAAAACTCTTCGCTTAGATGAGTTAGATTTCACTCCATCGACTGCCTGCAAGAGCAGTTAGGTAGATGATTCTGGGGGATGGCCGCTTGCTGGTTCGGTTTCGGAGTTGTCCGTTACCGCCTCAAGGTACTGACTATCCATCAGAAACGCTCCCTTAGAAAAGCGAATGCCCCAGTATCCTCCCGGACGCCTATCCAGGACGATGCCCTCTTCTCCAAGGCGAATGACATCAGGAGGCCGCAGCATCGGCATCGGCTCAGCTGTCTTAACGTAGCGTGGTAGGCTGACCACCCGGACGCGATCGCCGATGGTAAATTCTTTAGACATAAGCCATCAACAAAAAGTTTCAACTAAAGTCTGAAGTATAAAGCTCTGGGCAGAAAAATTGCACTCCATCCGGCTTGATTGTCCGTCAGAAGTCCCAAAGCATGGCTCTCACTAACGTCAACGCCATATTGACTAAATTCTTGCCAACCAGCGCTTTTCGCGTCTGCTATTTCTATCTTCTCTAATCAAACTAAAAATTCAGGACGGGTAGTGATGCCCCGTCCTGCTAAAATCTAAAACTTTTATGGAACTTGCCAGATCCGCTGGTGGTATTGTTCTACATCGGCATATGGATCTGGAGGATTGTGGGAGTGAGAGTGACCGTGGGAATGATGATGGTCATGACTGTGGTGATGGTCGTGGCCGTGATGATGGTCGTGGTCATGACTGTGTCCAGAACCCAGGCTAACTGCGGCTTGTCGGAACTTGCACATCTCGCAATTCATCTGAACCTGCCCCAGTTGAGTCTCAATTTCTCGTTCTCGTAATACAGATAGCAACTGAGGCTGAATGCCCATTTCTGGCAGACAAGTTATAGATAGTTCTGGATACTGTTCCTGTTGCTCAGCCGCAATGTCAAAAATCTTTTTCACCAGCACGCCAGTAAATAAGAAGTAGGGCAGAACAATAATTCGCTTGGGCTGGTAAAGTCGAGCGCGACGAAACCCTTCTTCTATGCGAGGATGGGTAATGCCGATAAAGCAGGTTTCAATGGTTTGGTAGCCGCTGCCTTCCCAAATTAAGCGAGCCATTTTATAGACATCGCTGTTGGCATCAGGGTCGCTGGAACCTCGACCGACAAAGAGGATTACGGTGTCTTTTCGCGGAAACTGCTCGCTATCGAGGGCAAAAAGGCGATCGCGACACAAATCCAAAATCCCTGGAGTAATGCCAAAATGACGCCCGTAGTAGAACTTCACCTGAGGATGTCGTTCTCTGGCGCGATCGAGTTCGTTGGTTACATCAAACTTATTATGTCGAGCCGCAAATAAGAGAATGGGTAGAGCGGTGAGTTCGGTGTAACCCTTTTCCACGCAGAGGTCTACTCCTTCCTGAATCGTCGGCCCCGTCAGTTCTAAAAAACAAGGTA
>DATNPC010000619.1:0-3313 GCA_036703375.1 Allocoleopsis sp. | reverse complement strand
GACTTCTCCTGTAGGCTGAATGACCCAAATATAGAGTTCTTTAGGGGAAGCGATCGAATATTCAACGAGAGTCGCCTTTTGTTGTTTAGCAATTTGTTGAATTTGCTTGATTGTGGGCGAAGCGATCGGCTCGGAGTCGGTTTTTGAGCCATCGGATAACCGAGACGCTAATAACTCTACAAAAACTCTGGCACGCCCCCTTTCAGCTATCTCGAGGGCATCTGACGTTTTATTCTGGGCGATGAGAGCTTGTTGCAGCAGGAAGTAGGCATCCGTTTGGTTAGTAAAAACTCTCACCTTGAAAACATCATTGCTGCTAGCCCCCGCTGCTTGTATAGATTCCCCAACCTGAATGTCCTCGCGTAGTGTTGTTTCGGCTAATGCTATGTTGCCAGAGTTCAGGAAAGCTGAGCCGAGATTTTGCAGAGAGTCTCTCACGCCACGGGCATCGGCAATATCCCGGTCAATCGTCAGTGCTTGCTGATAAAATTCAATTGCTCGCTGATATTTGCCCTGGTCAAAGTAAACATGACCTAGCCAGCTCAAAGCAGTTGCCTCTTCATCGCGTTTGCCTAACTCACGGGTGATAGTCATCAACTGCCCAAACGATTCCAGCGCCTGCTGATATTGCCTCAGGTCAAGGTAAGCACCGCCCAGATAAAACAGAGTATCAGCTTGTGCAGAGGGATCTACTAAATAGTACAGACTGGTATTGTCTTCTTGCGTATGAGCTGCCAGTTCCCGTTGAGTTGCTAGCAACTGTTGATAGAACTCAATTACCCGTTGGTTTTGATTGAGGTTATAGTAAGCATGACCCACCTGTTTCAAGGCAATGACTTCCCCTCGGCGATCGCCAATCTCCCGTGCAATGGCAAGCCACTGCTTATAGAAGCCAATTGCTCTCTTATAGTTTTCCCGGAACTCATACATAATGCCTAGACTGCTCAGACACTCGCCTTCCTTGCGGCGATCGCCAATTTCGCGGTAGATCGTTAGTGCCTGTTGAAAAGCCTGGACAGCCCCTTGCAGATTGGTAGTCTGCTGCTCTAATCCTTGTTGCTGCAAGCGATCAGCTTGTTCTTTCCTCGCATCTTGAGTTTGAGCTAAGGCTTGCGATGTAGAGAATGATGCTGAAAGAGTTTGTGGCAAAGGTGTTGAGACTGTAGCAAGGAGAGTAAGAAGCGCGAGTAGGCCAATCTGGGGTTGCATGGAGTTTGATAAGCTATGCATTAACAGTACGTTTGGCTAGCCTAGAATTGCAATCACCTCAACAGCATCCACAGCGCTCTAACCTAAAACCTGTACGAGTTCAAGTGGTGTGGGCTGTTGAAGAGATGCCCCCAAGTGGAGAAAAAATAAACTTCTTTCCAACCCGGATGGTAATTGGTCAAAAGTCTTCGCAGGTCTTCAATCATCGGAATTGTGCGAGTAGCAAGTTTCCCTTTGGTGTTCCCTTTCCGGATGATGAGTTTCGGCAAGACTTTACCAGAGTTATCGTAGGCATCCGCTGTCCTCAAGGTGCAAGCTTCCCGAATCCTGTTAGATTGTGAATCTACCAGAATTCAGTGTTGTCCAGCGAATTGCCACACCGTAATTCCATTTTGGGTTCCACTCATGAGTGTTTTTCCATCCGGACTAAACACCATCGCTCCTGACCAGTTCGTTTCTGTTCCTATCGTTGCTTCCATCTGTCCCGTTGCCAAACTCCAAACTCGATAAGGTTTGTAACCTCCACCCGCCAATAAGGTCTTCCCATCCGGACTGAAGGAAAGCGTAATCTGAGGAAAAAAGAAGGAGTCAAAACTTTGCACGAGTTTGCCTGTTGCCAAGTGCCAAGCCGAAGATAGAACCCTGGCAATTGTGTAAAATTTTTGTTACATTTATTTGCATAAAGTAATAAACAAGGAAAGAAGCGAAATGTACACCACCGTTAATGAAGATGGCGTCCTGAACAACTACGCTCCTTCCCTCCCGATTTACTACGCTGAATATCCCACCGTATGGCAGCAGCAACGCTACGCTGTGCAAGGTGCAGCAGCTACCCTGTTCGTAGGTTTATTGATTTTGACCTCACTAGCAGTGAGCTAAGCATTTCCTCAACTAGACAAGAAACGTTTTATCTCCCAAGAGCAAGCCTCAGCAATTAAGCTGAGGCTGTTTGTTTGAGTGAGCGTGGGATTGTACCTGCGATTGGCAGACAGGCGACTGATTGGTCTGTGACATTTGGGATAATGTCGGATGGCACAATCAAGGATTTTGAATGCATAGACCCCGACCCAGAGGTAAATAGAATCCCTTGGGGACAACAAATATGTGTATGAGACGTGGTTAGTGTTGCTCCAACCGTTGCCTGATCCATCTGCGGAAATTCCGAGTGCAGGTTATCTCCCCGACGTTGCGACTCTCTTTGATAAACCTAGGAATTTCCGCGACTGGGATGGGGGTAAAGGTTGGACTGTAACTAGACTCTACATATTGCCCTGACTCAAGTCTGTAGATTCGCAAAACGCTCCCGTTGTAGCGCCAAAATTCAGGAATCCCCATCACCGCATAAAGCTGAAGTTTGTCAATCTTAGACCTAGAATATTCCACCTCTAGTACCAAGTCTGGAGGTGGGTCAGTGGCTAGATCGATGTTTACTTTATCTCGAACTAGCGACTCATTCTGAATGTAGTAGCTACTATCTGGTTCACCCCCTCGCTCCAAATCATCTCGTGTCAGAGTCAATGAACCAGTCCGTTTGACCTCCAAGCCTAACTCCTCACAAAGTACAATAACCAAACCTTCAATGAATCGGTTAGAGTTCTCGTGCGGCATAAGTGGGGTCATGATTTCGAGCATTCCAGAGTCGTAGGCTAATCGGGTTATTCGCTCAGACCCCATCTCAGCCAGCATCGTTTTAAACGTTTGCCAACTGATGTTCAAGAGTAAGGTTCGCTGTTCGGCTGGCGTTGATGTTGTCACCATAGGACAAAAACCCGTTTTCTACCAACATACTCTAAACCACCCCTTCCACTGCCCGATCGCGCCCTCTTTCCCACCCACCCTTGCTAAGTCGGAGTGAGTCCGGATAGGCACACCCCCTCCTGTGAAAAAGAACTTCTATAAATAAATACAGGAGGGGGTGTGCTAGATCTAGGTTTAAAGCCAGCGCGTCTGTCTGCCCATCAGCAGCGAAGCCCGGATGCTGTGGTGGTTTGGGCTTGCGGTCGGTCGTCAGAGGTTGGTAGTCAGTGAACAGCACGGGTGACGCCAGAAAGAAACATCACGGTGAGGTTTCTTTTTTGATGCGGTTGTGATGTCGGAGAGCATC
>DATNPC010000618.1:0-4849 GCA_036703375.1 Allocoleopsis sp. | reverse complement strand
ATCTCAAAGCTGATGTACCCGAAAATCTGTACTTGTTGGGCGATACGGTGCAACTGAATCGTCTATTTTCTAACTTAATTGAAAACGCGCTCAAGTATACTCCCGAAGGAGGTACAGTCGAAATCCAGACGGACAAAGAAGGACAGCAGCTCCGAGTCAGCGTGCGAGATACAGGTATTGGCATTGAACCAGACAACATCAAGCATGTCTTCGATCGCTTTTGGAGAGCGGCTAAGGCTCGGCACTATCGAGATAGTAGCACTGGATTAGGACTTGCGATCGCACAAGCTATTGCACGGCATCATGGGGGTTTGATTTGTGTTACTAGCAAGGTGGGGATTGGGAGTTGTTTTACCGTGCGCTTACCAACTAACACCCGTTCATCCACGCTCAAGCTATAGGGACAAGGCTTGCTTCGCTCCTACCGATGGTGGCTTGGCGAATAGGTTCTCGTGTCTAGTTCAAGCTCTAACCGTAGGAGGCTGTAGCGATCGCTGTAGCGCACTTAAACTAATCTCGGCCACTACTGCTAATACAGCAACAGGAATTGCCCCAACCAGGAGAATACCATTGTCGTAGAGCGAAAAGCCCAGCACGATAAAGCTACCTAATCCCCCAGCACCAATAAAAGCGGCGAGTGTAGCGCTGGCAATCACTTCTACCGTTGCCGTTTTAATCCCAGCGACAATCAGAGGCAATGCCAACGGAATTTCCACTTGCTGCAACATTTGCCTCGGTGACATACCCATCCCTTTTGCCGCCTCTCGAACGGCTGGCTCGATGTTGCGAAAAGCCACATCCGTGCTAATGAGAATGGGAGGCATGACTAAAAGTGTCAATGCGATCGCGGCTGACGTGAAGGTTAGTCCAAAATAGGGAATGGCAACGAATAGAATTGCCAAGCTGGGAATCACCCGCAGAGCATTAAAGCTATTAATTAATACAGTCGAAGCAACGCGCGATCGAGCGCTAAGGAATCCTAACGGTAAACCGAACACCAAACCAATGGCAAGCGGCACCATCACCAAAAGCATATGCTCCCATAGAGCTAAACCCACTTTGTCTGGATTGCTGATAGCATAGTCCCAAGCTTGAGCGAAAACATTCATAGTTTTCTTAAGGTTTAGTGATGCGTCCCCAGTTCGCCAGCAAAGGAAGGCCCAGGCTCATACATGGATTGCTCGATCGAAACCAACTCCAGTACTATCACTACACCGGGGGCGAGTTTTGGGAACTCTAGCATAGAGCCATTGTCTCAAAACACCGTTATGGACGCTAGCGAGCTGCAAGCGCATTATGCAGCAGGAGAGAGATGTTTTGATGTTTCCAACCTGCACAACAGCGATTTGAGCGGTATCTGCCTCAAGGGTGCCGACCTGAGCGATATTAATTTATTGAACGCAAAACTCATTCGAGCTGACTTGAGTTATTGCAACCTGAGTCGGGCGAACTTGAGTAGGACTATTCTCAGTCGAGCAAATTTACATCAAGCTCTGCTCAGTCGAGCGGATTTAAGTGGAGCGATCGCGAGTAGAGTGAACCTCAGTGGTGCTATCTTGAGTGGAAGTATCCTCAGTGGTGCCATTTTGATGGGAGCAATACTCAGTGGTGCCGACTTCTATCAAGCAAATCTCAGCACTACTCTCCTGCGTCATGCCGATCTCTATCATGCGTTCCTCGATAGTGCTCTGTTGCGACTGGCCGATCTGTCTCAGGCTTACCTGAGAGAGGCAAACCTGAGCAGTGCTAACTTGTTTGCGGCAAACCTCAGTGGTGCAGACTTAAGTGGTGCCGATCTTAGCTATGCCAATTTAAGAAGTGCGGACTTAAGTGGTGCCAACCTCAGTTGTGCCAATATTACGGGGGCAAATCTCAGACACGTTCTGATGTGTAAAACCACGTTGCCGGATGGAAACGTTTCCCATTGAGATGGCATGAAAAGTAGATGCTCTAAGGTAGATGGTTTGACCAGATGACTGGGAATAAGGCGCACTTAGAAATTTAAGAGCGCTTTTTTAGCGATCGCTCAATACGTTCGAGTGCCGAACGCGCCACATCCTCTGTACCAGGGTCTTTGAGTTCCTGTGACGTTTTCACCCACAGTTGGTAGAATTCAGCAGCTTTTGGGTAGTTAGAACTCGCTTCGTAGGCATTTCCTAGCCCTCCCGCAGCTCCTGCAACAATCGTTTTGTTGTCGATCTTCTGACCGAGAACCAAACTCTGCTGATAAATCTCGATCGCCTTAGCATTATCTCCCGAACGGGAATAGGTGAGTCCGAGGTTAATCAAAATCACTGCTTCGACTTGGAAGTCTTGAATATCTCGAACAATCGTCAAACTGCGATCGAGCGAATCGATCGCTTTGGTATAGTCTTTGCAATCGCGATACGCTAGTCCTTGATTGTATAAGGCTTTCCACTCTAGCTCTCGGTTGCTCAGACTTTTAGCGATCGCTAAACTGTTTTGGTAATTCGCGATCGCCGATTCAGGATCGCCGTTTGCCCGTTGTGCCAAGCCTAAACTGAGCAGCGCCCTTGTCTCCAACTCGCGATCTTTGATCGATCGAGCCACTGCCAAACTCCGCTGAGCCGACTCGATCGCTTTAGGATAATCTTGCAGAAAATAGTAAAGGTTGCCCAGACTTTTGAGCGCTTGTCCTTCCCCTTGACGATCCTGGATTTCTCGATAAATCGTTAATGCTTGTTGTAAAGACTGCACCGCTTCGTCCACTTGACTGGCATTGAGCTGTGCGATTCCTTGCTCAAGCAGTCGATCGGCTTGTGCTTTCCCTCCTGTTGGAGTTTGAGCCGATGCCTGAGGAGTTTGGAGCTTGAACGTTGGATATTGGATGCATTGAACCTCGTTCATCGTTAGAGTTGCGAGGATAGTGATGACTAGGGACGCCACACCTCGCCTGCGTACAAAACCGATTCTTTGTGTTCCCATAATTGCCTCTTCATCTGCTCGATGCAGATCGACCGCGAAACTAGTCAGTACTTAGATATTTATCAGGACTTACGCTTTTACACCACATGTAGCGGAGACAGTGCGTTATGCTTCGCTCATACGCTTTACAGAGGCTTGGCGTAAGCCCTGTTGATGTTGGTGGAATACTATAAATTAGCCGATCGCTCGCCCAAATGGAGGAGGCGCAAAGCAAGAGCGTCTCTACCAAAATCCTCAGATTTACTCTGGCGTCATTCAGTTTGGCGTATTGCCCGTTTAATTGGGATGCCCCTCTAAAACTGACGCGACCAATTTTTTGGCCAACGTTCGACCACAACTTTCGTTTGTGTAAAGAACTCTACGGCATGCTTCCCTTGACCGTGCAAGTCGCCATAGAAACTTTCCTTCCAACCACTAAACGGAAAAAATGCCATCGGAGCGGCGACTCCTATATTGATACCGATATTCCCCGCTTCGGCTTCATAGCGGAACTGCCGTGCTGCCGCGCCACTGGTGGTAAACAAGCACGCCATATTACCCCATTGACCGCTATTCACAAACGCGATCGCATCTTCAATCGTCTCTAGGTGCATCAATCCTAACACGGGTCCAAAGATTTCAGTACGAGCTAGTTTGCTGCTCGGGTGTACATCTTGCAGAATTGTTGGTCGAATAAAATTCCCCTGTTCGTAACCCACAATTTTCGGGTTTCGTCCGTCTACTAATACCTTCGCCCCTTCGTTAGCTCCCTGCTGAATCAACCCCTCAATTCGAGTTTTACTTTGAGGCGTAATCACCGGACCCATTTGCACGCCTTCATCTAAGCCAAAGCCAACTACTCGTGTTTTTGCCGCATGTGCGATCGCATCTGTAAAGATATCGCGTGCTTCTCCCACCGTAACGGCAACAGACGCCGCCAAGCAGCGCTGTCCCGCACAGCCAAAAGCACTATCAGCCGCAATTCGGGTGGTCATGTCCATGTCTGCATCCGGGAGGACGATAATTGGATTTTTTGCGCCTCCCTGACATTGCACCCGTTTACCGTGTGCGGCTCCTTTGCTGTAAACATACTGAGCGACAGGTGAAGAACCCACAAAGCTAATCGCTCGAATCGTTGGGTGCTCTAAAATCGCATCGACAGCTTCCTTCGCACCATTGACCAAATTGACCACACCCTTGGGTAATCCCGTCTTTTCTAATAATTCAAAGACCTTGTGCAGCGTCAACGGAACTCGTTCCGAGGGTTTAATAATACAAGTATTGCCACACGCGATCGCGTAAGGCATAAACCAGAACGGAATCATCCCAGGAAAATTAAACGGAGCAATAATTGCTGTCACCCCTACAGGCTGACGAATCATAATTTCGTCAATTCCCCGCGCCACATCTTCCAAGTTGTACCCCTGCATTAGCATGGGAATTCCACAGGCAACTTCCACATTTTCGATCGCGCGTTGCCACTCCGCTTTTGACTCCGCAAACGTTTTCCCGCATTCCAGAGTAATTGTGCGAGATAACTCCTCGATCTGGTCTTCGAGTAAAAATTTAAGCTTAAACAGGTATTGCACGCGATCGGTTGGTGGCACGCGCCGCCAGTCAGCAAAAGCCTGGGCAGCCGCCTTAGCCGCTGCGTCTACCTCACTCTTCGGTGACAAAGGCACCTGAGTTAATACGCTAGCTGTAGCAGGATTGACCACACCGAGAAATTCACTCGCTTGGGAGATGCACCACTCCCCATTGATGTAGTTTGGTAAGGGGTTCTTGAAAGACACAGCAGTTCGTTCGTAACACATATTTCAAGATGCTACTACCTTCCAGGCAGAGGCAACCTGGGATTAACGTGCCTTTTGAACAGTGAACAGTGAGCAGTGGACAGTGACCAGTGACCAGTGACCAGTGGAGA
>DATNPC010000617.1:0-5226 GCA_036703375.1 Allocoleopsis sp. | reverse complement strand
TTACAGGAAGCTGTATGCCTATCGTCTAGAATTCGGTTCTAACCTGCACCAAATAAGCAACCTGAAAAAAGACGAGACAAAGGAAGACCATACACCTGCAAAAGATCGGGAATGGCTAAAGAGTATATTGACACAAGCTTTGTGGCAATGTTGTATTACAACTTATGAATATTTCTATTGGCAGAAAAATGGACTGGAGATAACAGAAAGGGAAAAAAGGGCTAAGGAAAACTTTGAAACATTCAAGAGCACCCGAAGAGCACGATTCATCCGAGAAGCACAGGATGTCGAGCCAGGTGAGGATAGCAAAGAAAGGAACTGCTGAGGTGTTTTCGAGGCGTTTGCTAAACAACGTAAAGCGGGAGTTGATGCAAGGTTCCTAACCTGACCCTTCATATCAGGATAATCGAGAGACTATTTGTCTCCCATCCAACTAAAACATTCCTTTAAAGGCAGAACTATCAATGCCCATCAAACCTACTTATCCAGGCGTTTACATTGAAGAAATTCCCAGCGGTGTACGCACAATTACAGGGGTCGCTACCTCTATTACGGCTTTCATCGGTCGTGCCTCGCGGGGTCCGGTAAACGAGCCGATTACTATCAACAACTACGGCGATTTTGAACGTATTTTTGGGGGGCTGTGGCTGCAAAGTAACCTTGGCTATACTGTGCAGGACTTTTTTGACAACGGAGGTAGTCAAGCGATTATCGTTCGACTCGTCCACCACCCTAAGGAGGGTGGAGATACAGACAAACATGGAGCTACCAAGGCAACCCTAGATGCTAATGGTCTCAGCCTAGAAGCGGCAAGTGAAGGTAGCTGGGGCAATGCTTTGAGGGTTCGGATCGATCATGATGTGTACCCTGACGCGGATGACGCGGCGAACCTGTTCAACCTCACTGTCTTTGACGAGGGTACGAATCAACTGGAGGGATTCCGCAACGTGTCGGTGAAAATGGATCACCCAAGGCGAATTGATAAGGTCTTGTTAAATGAGTCCAATTTACTGCGGGTAAGGTTACCCCTACCAACAGAAAAACCAGCAGCCCATCCCAATCCGCAGCCAAGGCAGAACTTGTGGGGCAATCCAGATCCTGACAAGTCGGATCAGCAGGACACCAACACCAAAGCTGAACCGAATAGTGGTTTAGACGGCGGTGCGATAGACGTGAACGATTTCATTGGGGTAGGCAAGGAAAGCGCCAAACTAGGTCTTTTTGCTTTAGAAAAAGCCGACCTATTCAATATCCTTTGTATTCCGCCCTATAAAGAAGACAATAATATAGATTATGATTCTCTAGTTGATGAGGCTGTCGAATACTGCCAAAAGCGTCGAGCTTTCTTCATCATCGATCCGCCCAGTGAATGGACAAACAAGGACAAGGCTAGACAGGGCATTCAGAACCAGGTCGGCTCACCAAATTCCTATGCGGCAGTCTTTTTTCCCAGGATTAAGAAGCCAGATCTTTTACGAGATAACCAGATAGAAGAGTTTGCACCCTGCGGTGCTATAGCTGGCGTTTTTGCCCGTACTGATACTGAACGTGGAGTGTGGAAGGCTCCAGCAGGTACGAGCGCAACGTTGATGAAAGTGCTGCAACTGAGTGTGCCTCTGACGGATGCAGAAAACGGCGAGTTGAATCCTCTTGGTATCAATTGCTTGCGAACTCTCCCAGCTACTGGGCATGTCGTTTGGGGTGCCCGCACGCGGCGGGGGGATGACCGTCTTACCGATGAGTGGAAGTATATTCCAGTTCGTCGTCTGGCTCTGTTCCTTGAAGAGAGTCTCTATCGCAATACTCAATGGGTCGTGTTTGAACCGAATGACGAGCCTTTATGGGCGCAGATTCGCCTGAATATTGGGGTCTTTATGCACAGTCTGTTCCGCCAAGGAGCCTTCCAAGGACAAAAACCAGAAGATGCCTATTTTGTCAAGTGCGATAAGGAAACGACAACCCAGAATGATATCAATCTAGGCATTGTCAACATTATTGTTGGTTTTGCTCCACTCAAACCCGCTGAATTTGTCATCCTCAAGATTCAGCAAATAGCTGGACAGCTAGAAGTATAAGGAGAAAGATATGCCTTCAATTTCGGGGACGCGTAAAGACCCCTACAAAAACTTCAAATTTCGCGTGAAGGTGGGCGGCCAATATGTAGCTGGGGTAAGTAAGGTCAGCACTCTCAAGCGGACAACCGAGGTGGTAGAACACCGGGATGGTGGCGACCCCAGCACCGTCTTTAAGTCTCCCGGACAAAGTAAGTACGATGCGATCACTCTAGAGCGGGGTATTACCAAGGATGCTGCTTTTGAAGAGTGGGCTAATAAGGTCTGGAAATTGGGCGGTGGTTTCGGTGCGGAAGTTTCCCTCGCAGACTTCCGTAAAGATATCACAATCGAGGTTTACGACGAAGCTGGTAAACTCGCCACGTCTTATAACGTTTTTGGTTGCTGGGTTTCAGAATACCAAGCTTTGCCAGACCTGGATGCCAGTGCTAATGCTGTGGCGATCGAGTATATGAAGTTGGAGAACGAGGGTTGGGAGCGTGCGTAAGTAATACCAATTCTCTATAGAGGTGCAATTATGCGATCGCTATCTGCTTTGGAACTGTTAAAGATTTGGGAGTGGGGACGGACCCAGCCAACTTGGTCGAGGGTGCTGAAGTTACTGGCTACTGCCTGCCCTGAAATGCCGATGGATAAGCTCACTCAATTTAGTATCGGTCAGCGCGATGCCTTGCTGATAACCTTACGGGAGCGAATGTTCGGCTCGCAACTGCTGAGTCAGGCAACTTGTCCGAGGTGTGGTGAATGCTTGGAACTCAAGTTTAGTGTTGCAGACATCCGACTTGTATCGCCACAAGCAGGGTTCATAGACCAGATTTCTCTAAACGTTGCTGAGTATGAGGTCAGCTTTCGTCTTCCCAACAGCTTAGATCTGATCGCGATCGCAAATTGTAACCCCTCAGTTCCTGTCGAAGAGGCGTTCGTTAAAAGCTGTCTGTTAAAAGTGGCTCGTTGGGGCGAAGAACTGTCAGTCGCTCAGTGGCCGTCCCATGTTGTAGATGTCGTCGTCGAACAAATGGCTCAAGCTGACCCCCAAGCCAATGTGCAATTAGATCTTTCCTGTCCTACTTGCGGTCATGAATGGCAATCGTTATTTGATATTGTGTCATTTTTCTGGAGCGAGATTAACGCTTGGGCATGTCGCATTCTGCGGGAGGTGCATATCCTGGCTTCTGCCTACGGCTGGCGCGAGGCTGACATTCTGGCGATGAGTGCTAGGCGACGGCAATTGTATTTGGAGATGGTGATAAGCAGATGAGTAACTATCTCAACCATTTAGTCGCTAGGAGTCTTAACCAGATCGATACGGTTCAACCTCTTGTCAGGTCTATGTTTGAGCCGCCACCAGAATCTGCTGATTTGGTTGAGGATGCCGATTGGAATTGGGAGCAACTCGCTGTTACGGCTTCTGTGGAAGAAACTGAGATGGCGATGGAGTGGGAGACTCAGTTATCCACAGTTGCTTCGGTTGAGGAACTGTTGGACTGGCAAACGCCTGCAAGTTACTTGTACGCACCGGATGAGTTGGGCTATCCGCCACCCACTGATTTCACTTCAAACTCTGCTGAATACCCCGGACAGGGGTCGGTTTTGACTGCCCAAGGGCGAAACCCGATTAACTGGGAACCCTCCCTCGGTCAAGAGAATAGGGTGATTCCATCGGCTACAAAGAGGGCGCTACTTCCTTCAAGCAGGCAGTCATTGACTCCGGATATTGAGGTAGAAACAAACACTGTTCCATCAAGTCCTGATGCACAACAACAGAGGCAGCTTGCACCTAAAACGTCAGGGCAGCAACCTGTTGAAATGAATCGCCTAGTTTCATCCTCTAAGTCATCAGAGATAACGAGTTCTCCCCGATTCTCTAGTCAGCCTGCCTTAGAGCCAGAGGTGATAGTACTCGATACCCAACGGGTACAACCCATCTCGGACATAGAGCCAATAACTCGGACGATCGCACGAGAAGCCAACCCCGCCCGATCGCATCCTAGTCCGAAACACCAGGGACAACCTACGGCTGAATCTTCAAGCAAGCAGCCCATCGAAATTCATCAAGTCGTTTCCTCCTCTGAGCCATTGGACGTGATGAATGTGCCGCCATCCCTCAGTCAGCCTCACTCACAGCCTGCGGTAAGTCCATCGACTCCAGATAAACAGCGATCGACATCTGCGATCGCACGCACAACCAATCCTGTCCCGTTGCATCCTGAGGCAGAACAACCGGAGATGTCTGCACCAAACTCTTCACCGCAGCAACCCGTTGAAACTCATCGAGTTGTCTCATCCTTAGACGAACCTGAAGTAGTGAAGTTGCAACCATCCACTCCTGTGCAGCAACCCGAAGTAGAGAGGCAAACGGTAAAGATGCAAGGCGAATCGGCAATGCTGCAACCGACTACTGATATTGTGCCTTCGCCTACTCCAAACAGACAGCCGTTGAGAAGTGCGATCGCGCAAACAACAAACTCTGTCCCGTTGCATCCTGGTACTCAACAACCGGAGATGTCTGCGCCTAAATCTTCACGGCAGCAACCCGTTGGCACTTATCGAGTGACCTCATCCTTGCGCTTACCTGAAGTAGAAAAGCAAACGGTTACGGATAGGATGCGATCGCTTGTCGAGAGACAGCCGTTGACGCCTGCTGTTGAGGCTCAAACTAAGGCAATTCCAACCCGTTCTAGTGCTGCACCCCAAACACAGCCGGTTCCGGAATCTGCAAAGAATCAGACGATTGAGACTCAGCCGGGGATTTCATCGGAGCGATCGCGTCATGGAGTTCGTTCCCAATTATCCCCCACTCAGCGGCAACCGGAATCAGCGATAACGCAACCGACTATTGATGTAGCGTCTTCGCCGATTCCAAACAGACAACCGTTGAAAAGTGCGATCGCGCGAGAAGCAAATGCCACCCGCTTAAACCCTACTCAGGACTTAGGCATTCGCCCCCCTAGCCCCCCAATGCTGGGGGGAACCGGAGTTCAAAGTCCCCCAGGATTAGGGAATTTAGGAGGCGAGAAAGATTTGTGTGTACACCGTAGCCCCAAGGTTGGGGGGTTGGAGGGGCAAAACGATGGTGGTTGGGTAAGTCCTGCCACTACTGAACCACACAGACAGCCGTTGAAAAGTGCGATCGCACGAGAACCCAATGTCCCTC
>DATNPC010000616.1:0-5466 GCA_036703375.1 Allocoleopsis sp. | reverse complement strand
AAATCTCTTTCCCTGGGTATAAGCGAACAAGTAGCAGTAGAAGTTAAGTTAGAACTACTGCACGGTATACCTCGTTAATCAGACACCTCAGCTTATAGACATACCTCAATTGGTATGAGGTCTCCTTAACCTTAGTACTCGTATACAGGGCGATCGCATTTTGGGGTAGCGATCGCCTTTCAATCTGTCCACCCTCAACCTCAAACAAAAAAACCCCGCTATTATCATCAGCGGGGAAGTACGTCATCAGACTCAAGCTTAGTATTCCCGAATTCGCTGGCTAGTTCTCAACCTCTGGGAAAATTTCACCTTCTTCAGTGAGCAGTGAGCAGTGAGCAGTGACCCGGAGGTAGTCCTCGACCCTACTAGATGAATTTACGGTCAACGGCATGCACCTGAATAAAGGTTTCTGACCGACAAGTCTTTTTTTTAAATAAAAAAAATCGCTGACAAGTCCTACTGCTCTTAGACTAAGGAAGTTGCAACAGCCGTCAAACTTCAACCTTAAATTGGTCAGAGTAATGAGCAGCAGGCAATCCGGGTACTATCGGTTTCCTACTATTAATGGCAATAAAGTAGTCTTTGTTTGCGAAGACGACCTCTGGAGCGTTTCTACAGATGGTGGTATTGCCATGCGGCTGACTGCCAACTTGGCCGAAGTCTCCCATCCGTTTTTATCTCCCGATGGCACCAACCTGGCTTTCATGGGACGAGAGGAAGGTCACATGGAAGTTTACTCGATGCCTGCTGATGGAGGCGTTGCTAAGCGTCTGACCTTTCTCGGTGCTAGGTCAGTGGTGGTTGGTTGGAGTCCAGACAGCCAATCGATTATCTTTGCCAGTAACACAGACCGACCGTTTCGGCATATCTTCAACCTCTACGCTATCAGTCCGGAAGGGGGACTGCCGGAACGTTTACCGATGGGTTTAGCCCACACGATTTCTTACGGTGCGAATGGCGGAGTCGTCATTGGGAGAAACACCAATGACCCAGCACGCTGGAAGCGCTATCGGGGCGGTACAGCAGGTGTAATCTGGATTGACCCGGAAGGGACAGGAGAATTCCGCAAACTAATTGACTTGAAAGGAAATCTCACATCTCCCATGTGGGTGGGTAAGAGAATCTGCTTCATCTCCGACCACGAAGGCATCGGCAATCTGTATTCTTGCACGCGATCGGGTGAAGACCTGCAACGACTGACGAATAGTACTGAATATTACGTCCGTAACGCGTCCACCGATGGTCGCCGAATTGTCTATCATGCAGGCGGAGAACTCTTTTACTTTGATGTAGCAACCCAAGAAAACCGACAAATTGAGGTAGAATTCCGCAGTCCTCAAATACAACGGCAGAGAAAATTTGTCGATTCCAGCGAGTTTCTGGAAGACTACGAGCTACATCCAGAAGGTCACTCCACAGCCATTACCTCTCGTGGAAAAAGCTTTTATTTTGGTAACTGGGAAGGGGCGGTTACGCAACTTGGTCCCTCGGAGAGTATTCGCTATCGGTTAACCCGTTGGCTGAACGATAAAAAGCGGTTTGTCACCATTTCTGATACCAGTGGAGTTGAAACCATTGAAATCCACAGTACGGAGATTGACGTTGAGGTAGAACCATTACTCGGTCTCGACTTGGGTAGAGCCATTGAACTGGAAGTTTCGCCCCAGGAAGACTTAGTCGTCTTATCCAACCATCGGCACGAACTCATCCTCGTGGATTTGAACGCCAAGCAAAGTCGAGTCCTGGATAAAAGCGATTACTTTCGGATTGAGGGATTTTGCTGGTCGCCCGACGGTCAATGGGTTGCCTACAGTTGCGCGGATACTCAGCTCACCTTTTCAATCAAAGTTTGCCATATTCCAGATGGCACAATCTATCGTCTGACCCCACCTCGATTTAGAGATACTCGTCCCTCCTTCGACCCAGAAGGGAAATTTATCTACTTTCTCTCATTACGAGAATTCAATCCCGTTTATGACAGCATCTATTTCGACTTAGGCTTTCCGCGTGGGATGCGTCCGTTTTTGATTTCGCTCAAAAAGGATACCCCATCCCCATTTATTCCCGTTCCCAAACCCTTATCAGCCACGCCTCCAGCGATGGAGAAAGCAGCGGAAGAAGCTGTAGAACACGCCAAGGAAGAAACAGAAGAAGAGCCTTCTGCGAAAAAAACTCCCGCTATTGAAATTGACTTTGACGGCATCGAACACAGAATTGTTGGATTTCCTGTACCGGAAGGTCGCTACGGACAAATTTGGGGACTCAAAGGCAAGGTTCTGTTCAGTTCGTATCCTGTGGAAGGGAGTTTGGATAACGATGGGACTGCCAATGAACCTGTTGCAAAAGGAAGAATTGAAGTTTATGACTTCCAGGAGCAAAAACTAGACACTGTTGCGACTGAAGTCTCCGATTTCAAAGTTGCTCGCGAGAACGAAATCTTGATTTATCGTTCTAGCAATCGTCTGCGGGTTCGTGCCGTTGCCCTCAACGGTCACGACAATTCAGATGATACACCGGGACGTAAAAGCGGCTGGCTCGATCTCAACCGCGTCAAGATTTCGGTGATTCCCCTCAATGAATGGAAGCAAATGTTCCGGGAAGTGTGGCGGCTGCAACAAGAACACTTCTGGACGGAGGACATGTCTGGTGTGGATTGGGAGCGAGTTTACAAACGTTATTTTTCCCTAGTTGACCGAGTGGCAACTCGCTCAGAATTTTCCGATTTAGTGTGGGAAATGCAGGGAGAGTTAGGCACGTCTCATGCGTATGAATTCGGGGGAGATTACCGTCGTTCGCCCTACTATCAATTAGGTTCTCTAGGGGCAGATTTTGTCTACGACGCCGAGGCTGATGCTTATCGAGTCACGCACATTGTTCAAGGTGATTCCTGGAACGAAAAAGAGGACTCACCGCTCAATCGCTTGGGCGTTAATATCAATGCCGGTGACTTACTTCTAGCTGTTGGCGGACAGCGCGTGGGAAGAAATCGTTCCCCACAGGAATTACTGGTGCATCAGGCAGGATGCGAAGTTAACCTAACATTTGCGGGTGCCAGCCCAGGGGAACATCGCACGGTAACGGTGAAAACCCTGATGAATGATACCCAGGCACGCTATCGGGAGTGGGTAGAGAGCAACCACCGAACAGTAAGTGAGGCAACCAACGGTAGGGTGGGGTATGTCCACGTTCCAGATATGGGGCCAGAGGGTTATGCCGAGTTTCACCGCTACTACTTCGCCGAAGTTCATAAAGACGGACTCATCGTGGATGTGCGCTACAACGGTGGCGGACATGTTTCTCAGCTAATTTTAGAAAAGCTGGCACGAAAGCGCATTGGATACGATGTTTCGCGTTGGGGAAAACCGGAACCCTATCCTTCTGATTCGCTACTGGGGCCAGCCGTCGCGATTACAAATGAACATGCGGGTTCGGATGGCGATATTTTCAGTCACTGCTTCAAGCTCATGAAGGTGGGTAAGCTAATTGGCAAACGGACTTGGGGCGGTGTGATTGGGATTTGGCCTCGCCATCCACTGATTGATAGCAGTATCATTACCCAACCGGAGTACTCGTTCTGGTTTACCGATGTGGGTTGGAATGTGGAAAACTACGGAACTGACCCAGATATTGAAGTAGAGATTACGCCTCAAGACTGGGTACAGGGCAAAGACCCACAATTGGAGCGAGCGATCGCACTTATCCTAGAAGAACTAGAGGGTCATCCCGTTACCATACCCGAATTTGGCGATCGTCCGCGTCTCACGTTGCCAGAGTAGAAGGTTAAAACAGTGAACAGTGACCAGTGACCAGGTTTCACACTCCGGTTTTCAGGTTAGATTTGAGATACAGACCAGTTTAGTCCTCGGACCAATTCGTAGACTGTCTACAATCAGACACGCCAAATCCTTATCATTCGGCTAGCTCTAGCCAAAATATACAGTCATTTCAGCAAGTTGCATAAAGTCGCCCCTGTCGCAACGGCAAACTTCGTACTGTTGAATTATCAACTGACGGGAGTTTAAAGAAATGGGTGGACTACTTGGATTAGTGGCTTTCGGTGCTTTCGGAGTCGTTGCTGCTATTGCTGAAGGAGAGTTTCGCTCTGAGAAGCCACAGCTGATACGGAAATCTCGCTCCAAAGGTAGCCGCAAGTAATTGCATAAAATTTCCCGGCTGACCGGAGAAGTATATAGAGGTTCTCAAGAGCCGATCTCTGAACTGCTACTCATACACTGGCGTTGCACGCAGCACTGGTTGAGTAGACCGATATCAACACTAAAACCCTTGCATCTCAATATTCAGACTGGAGTTAACCATGTCTTTTCTACGTCTCGATGTCTTAAAACCTATACGCTGCTGGCTTGATGGAATTGAGATTCGCGATCCGAAGCTAGCTCGGTTTTTCTCCACAATGATTCCAGCGCAATGTCCGTTCGAGCGCGATATTAAACTCTTCGGACGCACGATCGCGCATATTCCCCCTCTCTGTAAGCTCAATCCACTCTACGAGCAATTCGTTGGTCTGCGCTTTCGTGCTCTATGTTACCTCGTTGATGTGTGTGGTGAGGACATTCAAGCCTATGCCTAACGTCGTAACGGCTATTTTCACTCCGGCTTAACCTGTAGCTAGTCATAGCACCGGGTATCCGCTTAGAATGAAGACCAGCGAAAGTATTGAGCAATTTGGCTGATTTATTTTCCTCAATTCGGCTGATTTCTTGTGGTAGCGGTCATAGATAACTTTAGAGTAAAACAATTTAAGGATTAGGCATGAGCAACTTAAGCCAACAACAGTACGAGCTTCAGCCATCACCCTTAAGCAATGCTCTAATGCAGTTAAGAGCCATACGACTTGAGCTAGCACAAACTAGAGAAAGACTTCTTACCCTCAGAACAGAAGTCGATGCCGCGATCGATGACAACCGCAAGGACAATAGTGACGGCAGTTTGTGCCTACCGTCGAGATAAAGCGATCGCTTGTATATAAAAACAGCTGCCCGCAGATAGTCCGCTCAATTGATTTTTAAGACTCTGCAAAAATTCCTCAAAAGACGATACAACTACAGCTGAGTCCAACAAGTGCGAAGAGAGCGTCAATGCCAACCAAACTCACTCTTCCGATCGCGCTGCTGAGTATCGTCATGGCTTTTGCCTTTGCCGTGCAATGGCTGCGCGAACAGAACCGCGTGTATTTTCTAACCCTTGCCACGGCGGGAAAGAACGGTGAATATTATGCCTTCGGTCAAGCTCTGGCTAAAGTTGTCGCGAAGCATCAGCCTCAGATTCAAATCAAAGTCCTGGAGACAGAAGGTTCCGCCCAAAATATGGAACTTCTGGCAACAAAAAAAGTGCAACTGGCGATCGTGCAAGGCGATACCCCAGTGCAGCCATCGGTAGAACTGACTTTTCACGGGATGTGGAGAGAGGGGATTGGTTCGCGGCGTTACGCCGCGAACCAACTACTTA
>DATNPC010000615.1:0-10872 GCA_036703375.1 Allocoleopsis sp. | reverse complement strand
TTATGTTGCTAAAAGTTTTTAATCGCGTCTTTGAGCTAGCTCATAGTTCTTGCATTTTATAGCGATCGCAAAGCATTAACCAACGACCAACTGACCACTATTCACTGTTCACTGGCCACTGCTCACTGTTCACTGCTCACTGTTCACTGCTCAACAGGCTTGGCTTCCGATTTCACCTCTAACGGGTTGCCGAACTTTCTCCCTATCAACCAATAGGTGATCATATCTCCCTTGCCCTTGACAAACGTCATCCCTCGCTCCTCCAACACATACTTCTCTTTCAGACGCTCGTAAGTCGCGGATGTCACTTGAGTTCGCCCTGGTAATCCAGAGGATTCCATCCGCGACGCTACATTGACAGCATCACCCCACAAGTCATAGATGAACTTGTTCCGACCAATGACTCCCGCTACAACTGAACCCGTATTGATGCCAATCCGGATTTGGAGCGAGTAACCTCTGTCCGTTTGACAACGATTAATGACATCTTGCATGTCCAGCGCCATTTGTGCGATCGCTTCTGCATGGTTGACCATAGGCAAAGGTAGTCCCCCTACCACCATATAAGCATCGCCAATCGTTTTAATTTTCTCCACATGATACCGTTGGGCGAGTTGGTCGAACTCAGAAAAAATTTGATTGAGTAGGTTGACCAGTTCGATAGGTTCGAGATGAGCCGATAGGGGCGTAAAGCCGACAATGTCAGCAAATAGAATAGTCACGTCCTCAAAGTGCTCGGCAATCAACTGCTGGTCTTGTTTCAATCGCTGAGCGATCGCTCTGGGCAAAATGTTGAGTAATAACTGCTCGGACTTTTCTTGTTCTTTGCGTAATGCATCCTCGGCTTTTTTGCGAGCGGTAATGTCCCGCGCTACCCAGATGATTGAGTTGTCGGAAATTGGCGCAACATTAGCCGTGAACCAAAATTCATCGTTGCCTAGAGATAGAGTGTAATCAAAATTGACGGTCTGCTGAGTTTCTAAGGCTTGCCGAATTTGGCTGAAAGCTACCTCAGATTTCTCCTCGTGAAAAAATAGGCTTATCGTCTCGCTAATCGGGTCGATGTCCGGTGCATACAATCGACCCGGATTCGTTGGTGCAATTTCTATATTTTCTATCGTATTGTCTTGAATATCGAGGATTAGGATAATCGTGGTCATTGCCTCAAAGAACCCACGCATTTTACGCTCCGACGTGCGTAGCTTCTCCTCTAGCAACTTGCGATCGGCAATTTCTGCTTGAAGTTGGCGATTAGTTATGCTCAGTTCAGCCGTCCGTTCGGCAACTTTCTGCTCTAGAGCTTCATTAAATTGTTTGAGTTCATCATTGATTTTTTTTAAGGCTTCATTTTGCTCTTCTAATTGTTTATCGCGATCGTAACTTCGGAGAGCTTCCGTGACAGTCAAACACAGATCGGCCGCATCCCACGGCTTAGCGATATAACGATAGAGGTTAGCGGCATTAACGGCATTGCCTACTGCATCGGCACTGGCTTGCCCGGTTAAAAGTATCTTTAACGTTTTGGGATACCGGGAATGAACTTCGACTAGAAGTTCATCTCCTTTCATTCCCGGCATAATTTGATCGGAAATAATTAAGGGAATTTCAATATCGTCTTCTTGTAATTCAGCAAAAATCTCTAAAGCTTCTTCCCCACTTTCTGCCAGCTCAATCTCGTACTCATTTTCTAAGTGGCGCTTGAGTTGGTCTCTGAGGCTAATCAATACAATTCGTTCATCATCAACGCAAACAATTGCTCCTTTACTCATCGGTTTCGCCTAACCCCGATTTGAGAACTTCGATTAAGGTGGCTTCATCCCAAGGTTTGGGGAGGTAGCGATGCAAGTTGGCATACTTTCGGGCGCGGTTAATGGCTTCTTCATCGGCTTGTCCCGTTAACAGTACTGTGACAATGCGGGGAAATTGTTGGTGAACTTTAATTAAAAACTCATCTCCTTTCATATTGGGCATGAGCCAATCGGAGACAATGATGATAATTTTTATTCCTTCATCGTTTAACTCCTCAATCACTTCCCATGCTTCATCGGCATTCTCTGCCAATTCATAACTGTAGCGATCGCCAAAATGCCGAATCAGTTGATCTCGCAGACTGAGCAAAACTATTCTTTCATCATCTACGCATAAAATAGCTTGTTTCGGCATGACTACCGCTTCTCCCTCGCTTAAGATAATTTAATGGGTAACCATACGCTAAATGTAGTTTGACCGGGTTCGCTCTCTACTTCTATTTTCCCCTGATGCTTGTCAATAATCTTCTTGACAATATCTAGACCCAAGCCACTGCCTTCTCCTGCTGGTTTCGTCGTGAAAAAGGGTTCAAAGATGCGGGATTTGATGTCCGGCGCAATTCCACACCCTGAATCGGTAACCTGCACGACAATATGACGCTCTTGCTCAAAAACTGCTATTTCTAGCCTGCCCTTATGATTCATGGCTTGGATGGAATTATGAATCAGATTAGTCCAGACTTGATTGAGTTCTTCAGGGTAACACAGGATAGCTGGTACGTCTTCATAATTTTTTATGGCTTCAATTCCTTGTTTTAACTGATTGTAATAGAGAGTTAAGACGACATCAATTCCTTTCGTTATTTGAGATATGACCATTTGACCGGAGTAGTCTTGACGGGCATAACTTTTGAGTGCAAAAACAATTTTGGCTGCTCGATCGATCGCAATCTGAATATTTCGACTATTGGTTTTTTGAAGCGATAGATTGTAGGCAGTCTCTAAAAGCGATCGATGATTCGGAGATTGTAAGAGTGAGATAAAGGGGGTAATCGTTTCGGTAATCCCCATTTGCACTAAGGTGGCAGCAACAGTTTCCGCATCCTCAATACCTTGACGTTCTAACTCTTGTTTGAGACGGCGTTTGCTTTGCCGCTCTTCCCTAAATGAGAGGAGTTCAACGTTTTGCTGAGTAGCGTTTAGTAATGCCAAAAAATTGACTACTTGTTGAGGCGAGAGTTGCTGAAATAGTTGCGGTAATTGATGAATGGAGCTATCTAGAGCAACCGTCATATTGCCAATTGAGGCTTGAATCGCTCCTAGTGGTGTATTGATTTCGTGAGCGATGCCTGCAATCAGTTGTCCGAGAGCGGCCATTTTTTCCGATTGGATTAGTTCTTGTTGGGTTGTTTGCAGTTGTTGCAAGGTGGCAATCAGTTCTTCGTTTTTTTGACGTAGGGCTTGTTCTGCAAGTTGGCGTTGCTCCGCTTGCCGATAAGCATCGCTGATATCCCGAACCATGAACAGCACTTCATTTTCTCCACTCGCGACTACCCGCACTTCTTCGTATTGCAGCTTGCCGTGAATCAAATTTTGTTGTTCGTAAACCTGGCTTCTCCCACTCGCTAAAACTTGTTGCAGGTGATAGAGGTGACGTTGAGACACTTCAGGGGGTAAAAATTCTGAGATGTGCTGACCAATCGGCTGAAAATCGGGTGGCAATAGGTCGATGAGTTCGCTGGTGGAGACGTAGCCTAAATAAATGCCCTCCGCACTCACTCGGAATAATAAGTCGGGTATGGCAGAGAGGATGGCGCGATTTTGAGCTTCGCTTTGGCGGAGAGCTTCTTCTGTCCGCCTGTGTTCCGCACTCTCCTGCTCTAATGCCTGGGTTCGTTCTTGAGCTTGGAGTTCTAGGCTTTGACTGTATTGAGCGATTAAATTCTCGGTCTGTTTGCGTTGGGTGATATCTTGAAATGTAGCGATCGCATAAACGACAGTACCGGATTCATCATAAATCGGCGTTCCCACGCTTTCTATCGAGATAATCCTGTCCGCACGACGGATTTCCATATCCTCGACTCTCACGCTTTCCCCTTGTAACGCCTGCAAAATCGGATTGCGGTATTTGGGGTACGGTTGTTCGCTGCCCTCTAAATAAACTGGACAAGTCTCTCGCAACTGTTCTAGAGTGGCTGACTCAACAACACACGAGCCCAGAATTTGCTTGCTGGTTTGATTCGTGTAGTAGAGCTTACCCTCTGCATCCACGATTAAGATGCCTACTGGCAATGCATCGAAAAATTGAGCCAATCGGTGCTCGCTTTCGGCTAAGGCATCATTTAACGCCTTCATCTCAGCATTTTTAGCTTCGAGGATGGCTAACGAGGCTTGTAGTTGCTCTGCCATGCTGTTAAATGTCTTGGCTAGCTCTCCTAGTGCATCAGAACGGTTAAGGTCTACAGTTTTGTCCCATTCACCTTTCGCAATTGTCTTAGCGGCTGCATTTAAGCGCGTAATAGGTATTATTATCCACTGATAGGTCACTATAGCGAGTAGTATAGCCGCGATCGCGGCAGCAACCCCCAACGCGATCGGGGTATGAGTATGGGTATAGATTTGCTCAACGACGGTGGATTCAGGCACTACACCCAGAACCTCGGCGACTAAGTGAAAAACAGTTGAAATTGACATGAGAGCAAAGGTGTTGAGTAGCTTAGGACTTTAATCGCTCCTAGATAAACTGTGCCTGAAATCAACACAAGTCAGAGCATGGCATCTTTTGTAAATTAGTAGCCCAGCACCCAAATGTTCCCTAAATCAGGGATGTATCCTAATGAAAGCATGTTTGTAGTGAGGACTTTAGTCGTCTCTCCCTGGTGGGCGCTAAAGCGCTCACTACAAACATCCCGCATACTGTGGTTTTCTTCGCGGACATGATATGAAACCTAGATAGAGCAAGAAAAACAAAGATTCTGGCTACTTCAACGTTCACTTGATTGCCGGATAGGAATTTTAACGATTAACTCTGTCCCCTTACCTGGAGAGGAATTACACTCCAACTGTCCCTTGTGAAGTTCTACAATAATCTGATAACTAATTGCCAAGCCTAAACCCGTTCCTGAACCGACAGGTTTGGTCGTAAAAAACGGGTCAAACGCTCTCATCAGAACCTCTTGGGTCATACCCATTCCATTGTCGGCAATGCGGATGACAATCTGTGGGTTAGAGGTAGACTCCTGACAAGTTTCGGTGCGAATCCAGATAGTACTGGGATTATCTTGATGGTCTAAAAAGTTCCTTCGGCTCTGGGCTTCATCTAACGCATCGATCGCATTGGTTAAGAGATTCATGAAAACTTGGTTGAGATGACCGGGGTAGCATTCAACTAACGGTAAATCTCCATACTCTTTGACCACTTGAATCGCTGCCGGTAGTAGACTTTGTGTCAACCGACTGTGCAAAAGCATCAAGGTACTATCGATTCCTTGATGAATATCAACTTCTTTGAGAGAGGCTTCATCAAATCGAGAAAAATTCCGTAAACTTCCCACAATTTCTCGAATTCGTCGAGTTCCCACTTCCATAGAATCTAATAGCCTAGGAAAATCTTCGGTGATGAACTCCAAGTCTAGCGATTCAATTTTTCTCTCGAATTCAGCAGAAGGCGGAGGACAGACGTCTTGATAAAGTTCGATCGACTTCAAGAGATCGTGAGTGTATCTTCGGGCATGGTTGATGTTGCCATATATGAAGTTCACTGGATTATTAATTTCGTGAGCAATACCCGCCACGAGTTGCCCGAGAGAAGACATTTTTTCAGTTTGAATTAGCTGCGCTTGCGTGTTTCTTAATTGACGCAGAGTTTTGACTAACTGAGCTTTTGATTGCTTGATGGCCTCTTCCGTTTGCTTGCGCTTAGTAATGTCTCGGTCGATGCCGCGATATCCTTTGAAATTACCCGCTTTATCAAAAAATGGCACGCCACTGGTTTCGAGGACGACTAAATGACCATCTTGGTGCAGATTCTTGTTTTCAATATTCGTCAGGGGCCGTCGCAATGCTACTCGATTGCTCATCATGTCCAGCATGCGAGATGCTTCATCAGGAGGCATGAAGTCGAAGGGCGTTTTACCGAGAACGTCGCTCACTTCATACCCTAAAATTGCTCGAATTTGAGGACTAACGTAGGTGTAGACGGCATTCTCATCCATCTCCCAAATCAGATCGTTCGTACTTTCAACCAGATTGCGAAACCGTTCCTCGCTTTCTCGCAGTGCTTCTTCGGCAAATTTGCGATCGCTAATATCCCGCGCAATTCCCACTAGTGACACAACGCCTCCACTTGCATCTTGCAATACTCCCAAATTGGAAGCATGCCATCTCCACTCACCATCCTTGTGTCTGACTCGGTACTCAATCCCCGACTGCTTTTCTCCTGTTTCTACAGCTCGATGCAACGCCGCTAGACAGCAAGGTAAGTCATCGGGATGGACAAACGAGGTAAAGACTCTGCCCTCAACTTCCAAGAGTTCGTGACCGAGAATATCAACCCAGTTGGGGGAGACATAGGAAAAAATCCCATCGACTGTCAGTTGGTAAATAATGCCGTTGGCGCTTTCTACCAGGCTGCGAAATTTAGCTTCGCTCTGTTGCAGGGCTTGCTTGGCTCGATGGCGCTCGGTGATGTCCAATGCAACGCCTGTAATGCTTATAATCGCGCCCGTTTCGTCTCGAATAATCGAATAACGATTGTCAAAGACAATTCCTGCAAACGTTACAATCGTGGTCTCTAATGCTTCACCAGCGAGGATACGCTTGAAACACTCGATAAACTCTGGTCGATCGGGATAGGAGTCATAAATCGATGAACCAACCAGTTGTCCAGGCTGGAACCCTATTGCCTCTAAACCTTTCCCTTCTAACAGCGTAAAAACGCCTTGAGCATTAATCGAAAATAAAATTAGGGGAGCAGATGTCATGACTGTCTGCAAGCGCTCCCGACTCTGGCGCAGTGCAACTTCAGTCTGCTTGCGCTCGGTGATGTCTTCAGTAATGCCCAAGATATATTGAGGGTTTCCAGTATCGTCAAAAATTGGAATTTTTGTTGTGTGGAATAACCTTCCACCTCGGTTGGGAATTTCGACGTATTCTTCAGGAATATCTACAGGCTGGTTGCTTTCCAGAACTTCTCGATCTTGAGCAAGAAAGAAATCGGCGATCGCTGTGGGAAAAAGTTCGTAACTGTTTTTGCCCAGGACTTCTTCGGTCGAGTAACCGATGAGCTGGGTACTCATCTTATTCCAAAAAATGAAGTTTAATCGTTCGGCATCTTTCGCGAATACGGCTACAGGCAGGTTTTCCAGCAAGGAGTTGAGAAATCGTTGAGTGCGATCGCGTTCTTGCTGTGCTCGTTTGCGAGGGCTAATATCGCGCACAAACACGCAGTTATACTCCTGCCCATTGAATTCTAAATAATTAATGCTGAGTTCGATCGGGAACATCCGACCATCCTTCGCTCGGTTCGTTGATTCTGAAGTAAAGGAACCTTGAGATTTGATTTGTCTCCACTGGTCTAACCACGATTGAGCGGGAAAATTTGGATCGATATCATGGACGCTCATCGAGAGAAGTTCTTCACGGGAATAACCGAGCATTCGGCAAGCGGCTTCGTTGACGTAGAAGAACCGAGCCTTCTTATCCATCCAAAAAATCGCCTCGGGAGCGCGATCCATGGAAAACTGAGTAAACTGCAACTGCTCGTTGGCTTGCTTTAACTGCGCCATTCTCTCCTCAAACTTCAGTTCGAGTTCTTCTCTAGCCTGTCGTAGCGCTTCCTCTGCTTGCTTGCGGGCTGTCACATCCATGAGCAAGCCATCCCAGAGAATAGCTCCAGTTGCCTGTGGTTCTGGTACAGCCGCCGCTTGCACCCATCTAGGCTGTCCTGAGGGTAAGAGGAACCGCCCTTCCCAACACCATTGCTCTAAGGTTTCAACAGAACGAGCCATTGAGCGATCGAAGTCTGCGACATCGTCGGGATGAATCAGTGAGAGTAGCACCTCAGCATCCGCTTGAATCGCAGCCGCTTCCAGGTCAAAAAAATTCCGGCAACTCGGACTGACAAAGGGAAACGCTACAGTTCCATCGGGTTGCCTGAGAAATTGGTAAATGATTCCTGGTATATTGGCAGCAATTCGTGGCAGTCGTGGCTCGCTCGGTCTAAAGCACGCTTGTGTGGACTGGCGTTGAGTGGTTAAATCTTCCATGTCGAAGTTTGAATTGACAGTAACTGAGCCTATCCACAGCACTCGGTGCGAGAGTGCGAAGAGGATGCCTATGGTATCGGCTGTGTCACTTGGCGATCGGTCAGTCGAGAGTAGGGGAAGCAGAGCGTCCTCATCGGTGAATGGTGAATCTGATGCGCTGGCAATTGCCATAGAACCTACGCCCCACTTCGTAGACATCCTGAAATTTCAGCTTGTGTCGTTCGTGTAGCGCGCGTCAGCACAATCTCCTCAAACCTTGGAAAATGCGATCGGGCGTAAGTCTTGGTTAAACCGTAATCATAGCGTAGCCATAGTGAAGAAAAGGTATTGATAGACGTGTCAATTCCAAAATATAAAAGCAATATTAAGCTTTTGTTAATTTCTCATGCGATCGCATCGAGCACATAAAAAAGAGGGTAGGTGTGCTACCTACCCTCACAAGTTTTGAGCTGTTATTTGTCGGTTAGACCAATTTCAGGTCGGGATACTCCGCCATCAGGTCATCGGAGGTCAACGTATCGCCTTCTGCCTGAGGCGTCCAGAGAACTTCTACCGCCAGTAAGCGATCGCTAGAAATGCCACCAATTTGACGCAGGGCTTGACGCAAGTCATCCGAGCTATTGACGGTGGGAAGGTCTAGCTTGCCTTCAGTTCCCACTAAAATCGTGACGATAATGTATTCACCGGGTGCTTCAGTTGTCGCTAATGCTCCACCACCAGCCGCTAAAGATGCGGGAGAAGAGCCCTCGGTTAGCCGATTATTCACATTCGAGAGGGTTTCTGCGGTGAATTTGCTGCGCTCAGCCAATGCCAGTTGATTGAACTTCGCTTCGGCGGCTTCTAACGCAGTCTGCTGAGATTGAGCAGAACCGTAAACCCAATATTCGGGGTGACGCAGTAACGCGAGGCTGGACTCTTGAAGAACTTGCGCTCTCCCTTCCGCAGAACCTGTATCTGCTCGGCGTCCTAACTCGTCTAGCTCTTGCTGTAAAGCACGCGCCCCTGCTAAAAGACCCACTTGTACGCGGCCGACGGAAATTTTCGGATTGCTGTAGCCTGGAACGTCATTCTCTCCACCACTTGCCGCACTACGGAAAGCTTTAAATAGGAAATTCGCGATCGCAAAGAAAATCAGGATACTGAATAGGCCACCAAATCCGCCTCCAATCCCGAAGAAGGGAAACAGAAAAAACGAGCCTCCAAATCCACCACCGTAGCCATAGCTACCACCATAGCCACTACTAGGAGGAGAGTAGGTACGGCTGGGAGTCCGGAAAGAACCGCCACCAATTCGACCGCCACTACGAGCTGCTAAGGCATTGCTGGCGTTGCCCAGTACCAGGGTAAATATCAGTCCAACGACTAATAAGGATTTCAAAAAGGGTTTGAATGCTTTAAAAAGTTTGTTACGCATGAGAAAACTGTTCCTGTTCAAGCTCAGTTAAACTGCCTTCGGCTCCAATAGCTCTTTCACACCTTTCGACCGACAAGTCTTAAGGACGAGAGCCGAACTGGGTCGGGTAGCGCGGGCTTGATCCCATGGGGGTTAAGATTTGCCACATTTGAATGACTTAAACTACCGACTGGTAAGACTTTCAAATCCCAAATCCCAAATCCCAAATGGTATGACCGACTCCTTCTTTAATTTACCGCTACCGCTAACCTAGCTGGGAAGTCTCGCTGGAGGGATTCCTGGTGAGGATAGCCGTACTTAGAGGGGAGAATTTCGTCCGAACTGAGCAGAAAATGAACGTTCATTTTTTAATGTTTTATTTTTAATTGCCCTAGCCGCCCCCAACGATGGTGACAATTTCCAGCTTGTCCCCCTCTTGGATCTGAGTCTGAGACCAAAACTGTCGGTGAAGAATTTCACCGTTATATTCCACAGCAACTAAGCGCGGATTTAAGCCGAGCTGTTCTAAGAGTTGAGGGAGTGGAGTGTGAGGAGAGCAGGTACGGGCTTCACCGTTCACTTGAACAGTAATGCGATCGCTAATATTAGACATGAGACTGAGAAATGCGAGCTTCGAGGCTACGGAGCGTTTGCAAGCGAGTGAGTTGGGAGAGGAAGTACTGCGTGGCGAGCGTTGGCTGTTCTGCCTGCATGATTGCACGGACAATGGCTACTCGTTGCGCCCCCGCATTCAAAACTTCGTGGACGTTACTCGGGTCAATTCCTCCAATCGCAAACCAGGGTATCGTCGCATTTTTCGCGGCAAACTGCACGTACTCTAAACCAGCCGCTGCCTTATCGGCTTTAGTTGGCGTTTCGTAAACGGGACCAACACCGATATAGTCGGCACCTTCCGAAATGGCTCGCTGCATTTCATCGGGGTTAGTGGTAGAACGACCAATGATGCGCTGCGGCCCCAATAGCTGCCGTGCCAGAGCAATGGGGACATCTTGCTGACCCAAATGAACGCCATCGGCATCCACCGCCAAGGCTAAATCAACGCGATCGTTCATAATAAATAGCGCACCATAGTGATGACACATCTGGCGCAATTTCTGGGCGTGAGAGAGTTTCTCTGCATCATCGGCTATTTTTTCCCGGTACTGTACGAGCGTTAATCCCGCTTGCAACGCTGCCTCGACTGTAGAAAATAACCGTTCTGACGACGAGGTTACGAGGTAGAGATAGGATTGCTCCAGGAGTTTATGACGCCGATACGCCAGCAAATTGCTCTCCAACGTATAAACCCGGTAGCGCATCTGCTTAAAAACGGCTCCCATTTGCGGGTTATACAGCTTACCGTACTCTTCTAAAACGCGCAGTGCTTCTTCAACCCGGCACAGATTTGCCTGTAAAAGCTGGTGAATATCGGAGCGCTCTTCTTCTCTGGGATGAGTCAGCTCAG
>DATNPC010000614.1:0-7044 GCA_036703375.1 Allocoleopsis sp. | reverse complement strand
TTTTGCTCTCATTGGGATGATCCCAAGTGCTAGGTCTGTGGAATAGTGCCAGAAGGCAGAAGGAAGAAGACCATTTTCAACTGGATAGTGATTTCTGCCACGCTGGAAGGGATGAGCGAATCAGTTGAGCTAGGAACACGAACACTAAGACGCGAGGACAAAGTCTTGTAGCCAACAGTGCCACTTTAGCTAAAAATAGAAAAATAAGAAAAGTTCAAAAAACTTTAAGCATCAAACGAGGAAACTCAAAGTATGGAAATCGATCTGCGTGTGGCAATAGTGTTGTTACCTCTTCTCCTGGCTGCTGGCTGGGCTGTCTTCAATATTGGTGCCGTTGCCTTGAGACAAGTTCAAGCTTTTCTGAATAAGTAAGTTTGGACTAGCACTGGACGAGAAAACCAAAAAGCCAGCTGTCCGCCTGTAATCGTCGAACAGCTGGCTTAAAATTTAAGCGAGTGTACTTCGCTAGCGATGGGATTGCACAGCAGTCGGTACGCTCTGGCTGACTTGAGCTAAACTCCAATCGGGTCTAAGATTTTTGGCTTCACGCAGATAGGGGTGGTGAATCTCAACCTGGGAGACTGGGGTATTAATGTGGATTAAAAAGCGGATGCAACGCTCTAGGCTGCCCTCGACGTGCATTTGCTGAACGTCTAATAGTGCCACTGTATCCCAATGCGGACGCGCGCGCGCGATCGCAGCTGGAAAGATAGCATCCAAATCTCGCGTGCTTGTGAAGATAGCACTGATCATCTCATTGGGATCGAGTTGATTTCGAGCTTCTAGTTCGTCCAACAGTTCTGTCACGGCTTCTCTGATGGCCTCAACCGTATTTTCTGAGGCAGTCGTTGCCCCACGAATTGCTCGAACTCGCCAACCCATGCTTGCATCCTCCGATTTTATTTTGGATTTTGGGGCGCTCCTGAAGGAAAGAACGTTACCTCTTTTCTTTCAGTACGCAAGAGGATTTTGGATTTTAGAGCCAGTTAACCTCTCCAATCCAAAACCTCAATTCACTCTAAGGTCGATACAGCCACAACGGCTGACCACTAGTTGACAGTTCAAATTCTACCCAATCTAGACCCGCTGATAATCCCGACCCCATCCGATAAGAACTGCTAGGGACTAAGCGACTCCAGAGCGGCTTAGGTTCCTCGATGGTGTAACATTTTGTTTTCTCTGGGTCGAGGCCGACTAATTCTGCTGCCCAGCGACGGGCATCTTCTTCCGTCCCCAGACGGTCAACAATACCTAGCTCTAACGCCTGCTGACCTGTAAAAATGCGACCATCTGCAAAGGTTTTCACCGTATCTACGGCTAAATTGCGTCCATCAGCAACAGTTTGAACGAACTGCTGATAACTCGTATCGATTAACTCCTGCAAGATGTTCTTCTCCGGCTCTGTTAATTCCCGATCGAAGGACAAAATATCTTTATAGGGCCCCGACTTAATCACCTTGAAGGAAACACCAATTTTATCGAGCAAGCGCTCTAGATTATTGCCGCGCAGAATTACCCCGATACTGCCCGTAATCGTGCCGGGATTCGCTACGATGTGTTCGGCTCCCATGCCGATGTAAACCCCTCCAGACGCTGAGATATTGCCAAAGCTGGCAACAATTTTCACCTTCTCTCGCAGTCGCAGTAGGGCGCTATAGATTTCTTGGGAATCGCCCACAGTCCCGCCAGGGCTGTCAATGCGTAAAAGTAAGGCAGGAAACTTCCTTTCTTCAATAGTTTTCAGGGCGTCCAGCACCCGTTTGCGGGTAGCACCAGCAATTGCACCAGTGATTTCAAGGCGGGCAATTTGTTTACGAGAGTTGGGCTTGAAAGGCCAAGGCATGGGTTTTTAAGTCGCTGTATAGCTTTGAACGATGAGTTGGGATGGATATCGAACAGCCCAATAATCTAAAGGCTAGATATATTTCTAGTTTGCACGAAGAACTTTTGTTTGACAGAGTTCCTTAACGTTTAGTCCTTCCTTTACCTGCTAAAGCCGGTTTTGTCAATTCCAGCAACAAACAAGCAGATTGTGTCATTCACTTAACATAAATAAATAGTTCAGTAGAATAATGTAAAGATTCATAAAAATAATCTTGGAATCTCGTTGTTGTTTAGCCGATCGCGCTCAACCCGCTCATGCAGATAGAAAGCCCCAATATCAAATCTCATAAGCTATCCCTATTGCTGATTGCGCCTTTCTTCCTGTGGGGAACCGCCATGGTGGCGATGAAAGGCGCGATCCTCAATACAACGCCTTTGTTTATGGCAGGAGTGCGTTTGCTGCCCGCAGGCATTTTAGTCTTGATTGCAGCCATGCTGTTAGGGCGTCCCCAGCCAAAAAGTTGGGCAGCATGGCTGTGGATTAGCTTATTTGCTCTGGTAGATGGAGCGCTGTTCCAAGGATTTTTAGCAGAAGGATTGGTCAGAACTGGCGCAGGGCTGGGTTCGGTGATGATTGATTCTCAACCCATAGCGGTGGCGCTGCTATCAGGACTACTCTTCAGTGAAATTATTGGTGTATGGGGATGGACGGGACTGTGTGTCGGCGTCTTAGGTATTAGTCTAATTGGCTTGCCAGATGAATGGATTTTCAGCCTGTTTCAGGGACACTTCCCAGCATCAGAATTGAGCGTGCAGCACCTGTTTCAGAGTGGAGAGTGGCTGATGCTGCTGGCCTCGCTGTCCATGGCAGTTGGGACAGTGATGATACGATTTGTCACGCGACATGTTGACCCAGTGGTTGCGACAGGCTGGCATATGATTCTGGGCGGATTACCGTTATTTGCTCTTTCAGGAATTTGGGAATCCGAACAGTGGGTGAATTTAAGCCTATACGACTGGTCGGCGTTGGCTTATTCAACGATTTTTGGCAGTGCGATCGCTTACGGTCTCTTCTTCTATTTTGCCTCCTCCGGAAACCTGACTAGCCTCAGTTCGCTGACCTTTCTCACGCCAGTATTTGCGCTGTTGTTTGGGAATCTTTTGTTATCTGAGGTGCTCAGTCCCCTACAGTGGATTGGCGTGAGCATGACGTTGGTTAGCATCTATTTAATTAATCAGCGCGAACAAATCGCTGCACGGTTTCGAGCGCTTTTCGGAAAACCAGCGATTGACGAAACTAATATGGAAAGCGATCGCGCGAGCATATCCGCAAGCGATGCACAACCGCAGGAAAACTCTCAGCCTGTGACGTAGGCACCGATGCCACCTGAGTCGCGAGGGGCTACCCCTTCAACGAAGTAAGGGGTAGGGGGATAGCGGGAAGTGTAAGGGTTCAACACCCGCAGCACTGCCAATCAATTCCCACTAGGTGGTATCATTTAACGATGAAACAAGTCCTGACGATAGTTGTAAAGCTTCAACCTACGCCTGAGCAAGTTACCAAAATCGAGGCAACTCTTCAGGCGTTTGCTGCTGCTTGCAACTATGTCAACGAACATACAGATCCAAAGCTGACCAATAAAATCGCTATTCAGTCCTTGGTCTACCAAACCATCAAGAGCGAGTTTAATCTCGTAGCAAATATGGCTGTTAGGGCTTGCGCGCGTGTAGCTGCTAACCGCAAGGTAGCCAAACAGAAAGGTAAGCCGGTCAAAGGGTTTGCCCCAACCAGTATCGATTGTGACAAGGACTTGTTTCGGTTTAAGGAACATGATTGGACGATAAGCCTTGCAACCATTCACGGTAGAGAGCAAATTGAGCTGAAAGTCGGAAACTACCAGAGAGGAAAACTCAAAGGTAGGAACCCAACATCAGCCCAATTGTGTAAGCACCGAGATAGCCAGTTCTACTTGCACATCCAAATCAAGGACGATGCACCCGATTCCCCTGATACTGACAGAGTAATAGGTATCGATTTGGGAAGGCGTGACATTGCTGTAACCTCAGAGGGTGAAAAGTGGGACGGCAAGCATATCCAATCCGTGCGCGACAAGTTGTTCAGAGTTAGGGCATCTGTTCAGAAGAAAGCCCCGAAAGGCACGAGGACAACTCGACACAGATGTCGAGAGGTTTTGAGACGGCTGTCGGGACGGGAGAGACGTTATCAACAATGGCTGAATCACAACATCTCCAAGTCAGTGGTCAGACGAGCAGTTGAGTTAAGTGCATCAATTGCTATAGAAGACCTCACGGGAATTAGGGAAAGAACCAACGAGCAACCAAGGAACAAGACCGAGCGGCGACGCTCAAACTTATGGGCATTCTATCAACTGCGAATGTTCATCGAGTACAAAGCTCTTGGTGCTGGGGTTCGAGTTATCCCTATTTCTCCCGCCTACACGTCTCAAATGTGTCACAACTGCCTACATATTCACCCCGTAAAAGGAAAGTCTTACCGTAGCGGCAAGACTTTCAAGTGTGGGCATTGCGGCTGGCATGGAGATGCCGACCTTAATGGAGCCAATAATATTGCACTTGTGGGGCTGTCTATAAACCAGCCTAGAGGCACGGGGTTATCGTGCAAGTTAAACCGAACTATCGAATACGTTCAGCTTAACTTGTTTAATGACTCCAGGGCTACTGAAAACCCACACCTCAGCCGATAGGCAGGTCTGGGTAGTTTATTCAAACTAGAAGAGTCGGAAGCCCCCATGCTACCCCAGCGGTAAAATCAAATCTGACGTTTGAGCTTCGCACGGCATGCAAAAGAACATATAGTCTAGGGAAGGCGAACACTTGAGCAAGTGACGCCGTTAAGATTGAGCTAGCTTGGAGAGAAGTTTGAATGGCCAACACCGGCTACACCTTCAAGTTTCCGGTTCTTGTATGATTTGCGATCGCTCTACCGTCCTTCTCGCTACCTGCCTAACTTGCTCCAGTTTGGTGCTGGGGACGATGCGTAACTTCAAGTTACAGCCAGAGCAAGCGTTCGCTGATTCATCCATCAATGTTGCTGCTCTGGAGATAGCCCTCAAACAGCAAGAGGGAAACCGCCTTCCCCTTCAACTAGTCAGCCAAACCAAACCTAGCCCAGAACCTTTATCCACGGATTCTCGCCAAACCCCTAAGCCTGCTAAAGTAACAAAATCTCGTCGTGGGTTTAGAAAACCCCCCTTATGGTTTCTGGCTTTAGTTGGAACGTTTGCGATCGCGGGAGGAGGCATATTTGTCGTACTCAAGTGGCTGGGCAGTACTCACAAGGCTATAGAACCCAAATCCCCTCCTAGCACCGATGATGTTTCAACAATCGTTGTCCCAGACAATGGTGCTGTCTCCCAAACTCCACTCCCGGACTTTGATGCTCAAACAACCAGCTACAGTCCTTCTGCTGTAACTGTTTCCCTCCCCAACTCGCTTGATACTCAGCCGATCCCTCAGCCGTCGTCCGGTAACGTACCCGTTAAAAATACGACTCGCCTCTCCGCAATTAGTATCGTTGACGAATTAATCAAAGACTTGCGAGAACCGAATCCGCAAAAGCGGCGCAAAGCCATCTGGCAACTAGCCCAAAAGGGAGATTCTAGAGCAGTCCAACCCCTCGTAGACTTACTCATTGATTCAGATTCTCAGCAACGCAGCTTAATTTTAGAAGCCTTAGCACAAATTGGCACCAAAACATTGAAGCCGTTGAACAGAGCGCTCGCCATTTCGCTGCAAGATGACAATGCCCAGGTGCGGAAAAATGCGATTCGGGACTTAACCCGGATTTATGAAATAGTCGCGCAAACCTCACAAATTCTCTGCAATGCTGCTGATGACCCCGATCCAGAAGTGCGGGAGACAGCACAATGGGCCATGAGTCAGCTCAATCGGATTCGGACTCTGACCACACTCGACAATTTACCATCTTCGCCCAGCACGATTTTGACAGAAAATAATCACGACCGAGAACACCAGTAGTATTGATGGCGATCGCTAATTCATTGAAGTTGTTATTTGTCTCCAGTCCGCTTGGCCCATTGGGTTCGGGATTAGGGGGTGGCGTTGAATTAACCTTGCGAAACATCGCAACAGAAATGGTAAGACGAGGTCATACCCTCACGATTGTGGGAACCCAAGGGTCTACAGGGTGGGGAATGCCCTTAGTTGAGATTGCCGGTGCGCCGCAAATCAGCGCTCAAACTCAAGGACGCGATGCCCCGATTGTCCTACCCGCAGCTTCCGTCTTGGCGAATATGTGGGACTACGTGCGGCAGGTACAAACTGAGTATGACTTGATTGTGAACTTTGCCTATGACTGGTTGCCGTTCTACCTAACGCCCTTTTTCCGCGTACCCATTGCTCACTTAGTCAGCATGGGTTCGTTAACGGAGGCAATGGATGAGATGATTGAACGGGTAGCGATTCAGTTTCCCGGTACAATCGGTGTCCACTCGCTGGCGCAGGGGGCAACATTTACGTTTAGCGATCGCTGCCGGTGTTTGGGTAATGGCATCGATCTCTCAATGTATGACTTTTGTGCTGAACCAGCCCCTTGGGTGGGGTGGGTGGGTCGAATCTCGCCTGAAAAGGGGCTAGAAGATGCGGTAGCTGCCTCCGAATTAACAGGTATTCCGTTGAAAATCATGGGTTTTTTGGAAAATGAACGCTACTGGCAGCAGATTGTCCGGGACTACCCAAACGCCCCCGTGAATTATCAGGGATTTCTCTCTACAGCCGAGTTACAGCAACGCTTGCGGGAGTGCAAAGCCTTGCTGATGACGCCTCGTTGGGTAGAAGCATTTGGCAATGTCGCCATTGAAGCCCTGGCCTGTGGAGTGCCGGTTATCGCTTACCGTCGTGGCGGGCCCGCAGAGATTGTCGAACATGAGAAAACGGGCTTTTTAGTAGAACCCGATAGTGTGGGAGGATTGGTCGAGGCGATGGAGCAACTCGATAGAATCGATCGCTATGCCTGCCGTCAACGGGTAGAGACGGAGTATTCTAATCAAGCAATGGGCGATCGCATGGAACGGTGGTTTTTTGATATTCTCCAATTTTCTAATTAACAGCAACAATGACCAGTGACCAGTTGGTCGCTGTGTAATTCGGCATGGAAGTCATATCGAATACCTAACAGGCGCAGTAAAACATCCTCATCTCAAACAGTGACGAACGATC
>DATNPC010000613.1:0-2603 GCA_036703375.1 Allocoleopsis sp. | reverse complement strand
TTTTATGCTCTATGTGAGTGTTTTGTAACAACTATTCACAAGACCTCTTTTCCCCTTCAATGGTGATGACGCAGCAGTAGGACTTATCTCCTAGAGCCGTACCACTTATGCAAGCTATCTATTTCTCGTCGTCCCACGTCTCCCCGTCCCTTCGCGTGTCCTAATTACGGGCATTCAATCTGACTTGATATTAGCGATCGCATTCCTTCAGTTGAGGGATTAAGAGTTTTCAGCAGGGGGGAGTTCCTGATTAACCGATCGCTGGTCAAGACTATCACTGTTCGCGAGTTGAGCTAAATGCTGATTCACTTGCTCAGACAGCCAAGTATTAAAACACTCATTGAGCAATCGTTGGCGCATAGCATCATCGAGCTGCGCGGGAATAAATTTTTCTAGGCGTACAATTACAAACCATTCTCCCAAACGCGTGGGCGGACACACTTGCCCAGGTTGGCTTAAGCGTAGAAGTTGCGCCAAGATCGGGTGAGGAGTACTGAGTTCGACTGGGCCAATCAAGCCACCTGTCTGTACCTCTGGGCCTTGGGTATATTCCCGTGCTAGGTCGGCAAATGACTGTTCTCCTTCCTGAATCCGGAAATACAGTTCTTGAATCACGCCGGGATCTGGATGGCGAATCAGGGAGTAAATGACTCGGTCTAGCAGTTGCTTTCGGCTCAGGTAATAGGAGTCGAGTTTGTTCTCCCAGGTTTCTTGTTTAAATTTTTCAATCAATAGTCCTCGGATGGCTAACGCGTCTAGTTGCGCTACCGTCATTCCGCGCTGATTCGCCCACGCTTTTTGCGCCGTTTCGTCAGTCAGCTGGTTTTGGCTAAAAAACTGTTGACGGGCGATCGCTTTTTCCTCTGACGTGCAGCTAAAGGAAGCGATCGCCCGATCGATAACGATCTCGCGTAGCAACTGGGGCAGTAGTTGGTAGCTAGCTAACAAAGGGACAATTTCTTCTGCTGCGATTTCGCGATCGCCAACTCGTAAAACTGTGGTCATTCCAGAAAAACCGTACTTGCGTCAAGTATCGCTGGTCAAAGCCAGGAAGTACCACCTATTTTATTGCCTGCACGCAAGCTGCTATGAATTTTAATTAAGTCCTGTTAGTTTTGGCGTAAAAACCGCGAACCAACTCCCAATGCTCCAACCACGAGCATTCCCAGTAAAGAACTGGGTTCAGGAACTGTTGTCGAATCTCCGGGGCGGGAGAGAGAAGCATTATCCACGAGTAATGCTGAATCGGCAGAGCCATCGGTCACATCGGCGACTCCAATGCCTAAACTGTAAGTTCCTGCTGTCTGGAAGGTATAAGTAAAGGGTTTATACCCTGTTTGATTATCAAACTCGGTAAGCGATACGAAGGACACGGGAACTGTAGAGAAGGTGTCAGCTAGTTCTTCGACTGTCTGAGCGAGCGAAACGAATGCAAAGTCATTAAAGTCTGTTGCATTTCTATCCTCTGTGAGAAAATTCCAATCAAAAGTCAAAATATCTCCGGCTTCTACCGTCAAACTTGTTTTAATGGCAGAACCCTCATAAATCTCCCCATTGCCTAAGCCATCCAAGTCATTCATTCCTAATCCTAGGAATTCTGCTAGCTCGACGTAATTTCCATTTGCTTTACAATCACCAATCGGCAGAGGTGGGCAGAACGTATCTAGCTTGGCTTGTTGAGTTCCTTGGGTCGGCTTAATTCCGTATTGAGCTGTTTCAATCGAGGTGCTACCGAAGGTTTCCCAATTATTAAATCCCTGCTCAAACCCCCCATTGATGACAGCAGCGGAAGACGGGGTCGCATTGACAAGACTTGCAATACCAATTAGGGTAACAATACTAGCTTTTAAAGAAAATTGCTTACAGAATGTGGAGGAAAACATAGAATTATTTCTTGCTTAGGACTGGAGATGGGCAGTTAAAAACTCTGATGAACGAAGGCGAGATGCTTTCTCCGAGTAGAAGCTGCAAGTCTCTATGGACACCCCTGGTTGCAAGATTTTGATAATTTCTAAATCTTTAGTGTTAAGTAAATCCTGGCACAATTATCAAAACGGTTACCAGGCAAAGCCCCGATCTTCACTGATTTAATACAATCAAGTTTTTGGACATCGTAAAGTTTTTAAATAGTGAGATTGAATTTATTCGCAATTCCTTTATGTTTAATCCTAGATAAGCAAGCATTTTTTAGATATAAAGTTTCAATGAACTTTTCTACGAAAATTCCCATTATCTTCTGTAAAAAATTCATGAACCTCTACCCAGTTCTTTGTGAAATTCTCATAAAGTAGTCTTGAATTTTGCCCGATCGCGCATCTCTGGCTTGACAGATAAACGCGATTGCATTTAGCCGTGTCTGTGCATGAAGATAGATGCAGGGCTACGGAGAACGCCGGAGAGATTTTTATCCTTTTGGAGCTTTGCCTTAAGGGACTGAGCTTGTTGATCAGATTCGCAACTGGAGACTCCACGGGTACGCGAAGTGTCAGATGTGGGTAGTTGACACCTCAACAGTCTTCTTGCGTAAATCTGCAAAAACAGGGTGATTAGTACTATAAGTGCCTATTTATAAAATGCTTTTGTCAGAGGCCAATCGCTGGGGA
>DATNPC010000612.1:0-11609 GCA_036703375.1 Allocoleopsis sp. | reverse complement strand
CCTCTACTCTCTCCTCAGAAGGCGTTGGTACTTCCACCGCCAAATACTGCAAATCTGTCTGCCGTACTTGCTTCAAGATTTGGGGGAGGATTTGCTGTGCCGTGTTGCCGGGACTGATGGTAAACCAAGGGCGATCGTTTTGCTGCACTTGCCAGGTAATGTGGGGATGGCACAGGGCGATTTGATGGACGATCGCTTGTACGGCTTTGAGCTGTTGGGCAACTGGCGGTAATCCTTTGCGGCGCACGGGCCAGTTACTAAATAAATCGGAGACACTGACTACTGTACCGGGTGCGATCGCAACCGCTAAGCTCTCCGCTGGTTCGCCTTGGGAATTGTACGCGACTCGCCAACCGTCCACGCTTCCTCTCAGGCGGCTCCAAATTTCCAGCTTGGCTAGTGCGGCTAAACTATGTAAGGCTTCCCCGCGAAATCCCAAACTCGTAATCTTCCACAAGTCATCGCGATTCCGGATTTTACTGGTGCTATGAGCAGATGCAGCTTTCTGCAAGTTTTCCCAGTCCATGCCGATACCATTATCTGCTACTCGTACCCGCCACTGGTCAGACCATACGGACACAACAATCCGCATTGCGCCAGCATCGAGAGCATTTTCAACGAGTTCTCGGACAACTGCCGCTAGCGAGTCAATCACCTCTCCAGCAGCAATTAGGTTGACTACCTCTTTCGGTAGGGCTTGGATGCTAACGGTCATGATTTCCCAACACCTATATTGGGTTGAAAGATAAACATTCACAGTGGCCAGTGAACAGTGACCACGGGGCAGGGGATTGAACCCACCGCCCGTAACATTCCACCGCACTTCCTCACTCGGATGAACCGGACGTGTGCCAGCGTCGGTCAATTGCTGGGGGTCAACGTAGAGACGCGACATGTCGCGTCTCTACAAGGTAACTGAAGATGAGTCATCAATTATAGATTATGAAATTTGTTAGCTTTGGCTTCACTGATGGAACGGTAAGGTAACTCTAAACATTGTGCCAACACCCACTTCACTGGTAAATGTAACTGTTCCACCATGTAGTTCTACAGCCTTTTGCACTATGGCCAAACCCAGACCCGTACCAGGAATACTACCTACATTTTTAGCGCGGTGGAATGACTCGAAAAGCCGCTTTTGGTCTTCTGAAGGAATGCCAATTCCTCTATCCTGAATTTCAAATATTGTCTCTCCATTCTTGCAGGAGCAACTAAAGCGGACATCGGTATTTTGGGGTGAATACTTTATGGCGTTAGTCAGTAAATTATTCAAAATATGATGTAAGATTTTTTCATCCAAGCAGACATTGTTGCAAGGTCCTGAGTAGGTAAATGTAATTGTAGGCTTTTCTTCGCTACCCAGTTGTATTTCTTCGATTAAATTTTGGCAAAATTGTTCCAGGACTATAGGTTGGGGATTGAACTCTAGCTTTCCTGCTTCTACTTTGCTGTATAACAACACATCATCTAGGAGTTTAGCCATTCGCTTGACAGCGCCTTCAATCCGCTGATAGTACTTGAGCTTTTTATCCTCCGACCAATTGTTACCGTAGTATTGAAGCAATTCACTCGACGAAAAAATGGCAGTTAGGGGAGTCCGGAACTCGTGGCTGGCCATGGAAATAAAGTTAGACTTAAGTTCTCGGAGTTCTCGTTCTCGTTCGAGTGCCGTTAACATTTCGGCTTCTACGCGTTTGCGATCGCTAATATCTCGACCGATATAGACTAGATTTTGTAATCCATCTATTTCTGTCGGAATTACGGAGCAGGAAAAGGCAACAAAAATTTTCTCTCCTGTTTTCGTTTGACAGATGACCTCTCGATCTTTCAATAATTCGCCCGAACTCGATGCTGCCAGAGTCCTAACTTCATGCAAAAACTCTTGATTTTGCACAATTAGGGAAATGGGTTGATGGATTAATTCATCTTGGCTATAGCCAAATAACTGTTGAGCGCTTTGATTAATAGTTTTGAGCAAACCTGACGCTGTTGTTACCAACAACGCATCTGCCATGGACGTAATCACACGATTGATATAATTTCTGGAGGCTGTTAATGAACTCAATAAAAGATTAGCTTCATTGATTCGCTGAGATAAGGTTTGCTGCAAAACCATTGTTTCGGTTACATCTTCAAATAAAATTATCAATCTATCTTCCGAAGAGTCTTGATATTGACTGATATATAAGTCAAAATATAGACGAGGAGAATCAGGCGCTGATAGTGTAGCATGAGAAGGAATTTGTTCATTCTGCCAAGCGCTAAATATCTCTGCCCGATCGCTCGGACTAGCGCCATGAATTAAATCCTCTGCCTGTCTCGAACGTGCAATACCTTTTAATTCAAAGCTAGTGCGTTGACCTAAAATAATTTCAAGTAGAATATCCTCAATTCCTATTAATTCGGGAAAGGGAGCGCGGACATCGTTCCCTAGAATCAACTGCTCCGGGCAATCAGCAAACCGTTTAGCTCGACAAGACGTTTCTAGAACGATCAAATCCCGATCTAAGGTCAGGTACTCGTGGTGAGGAGCTAAGAGTTTATTGAGAAGGGAAGTCATACCGGTTCTAAGATTTTATAGGCGAGTTTTTGGAAAATTTCGTCAACGAATAATCCTGTCTTAGCTGAAGTCGTGTAAAGTCCTATTACCTGCTTTAACTCTTGATTTTGAATAAGTTGAACGAGTTTTTGCAGTTTTTCTTCATCAATTAAGTCTGCTTTATTTAAAGCAACAATTGCTGAGCTTTTGGGATTGATTGAAGTAAAGAGTTGAATGTGTTCGGGAATGCGTTCAAGTGTTTCGATTCGGCTGACATCCGCTACGACGATCGCGCCACTACTTCCCTGTAAGTAAGTAGGAGCAATTCCCTTAAATTTAGTATGCCCCTCTAAATCCCAAATTAATAACTGCAAACCTTGCTTTTTCTCTAACTCTAGTTCTTCCAGTTCAATCGTTTTTCTAGATATTTTTACGCCGACAGTAGACAGATATTGGTCGCTAAATTGACGCTCTACAAATCTACGAATCAGGCTAGTTTTGCCAACACCAAAGTCACCGACTAAACAAATTTTCTTAGAGATAGTTGACATGCAAATAAGTGATAATGACTACGTAATCATTCGTTGCGTTCCGATCATCTCGCCAGAGTTTCCGGGAATAAAGACCTCAAAACAGCTGTCTTGTTGAAGGAAAGTTGGGAAGATTTTAAGGAAAGTTTTGAATGATTCTCAAACGCTATAAACTAGTTACTGGTTGCTCGATACTTTACGGATATAGTGGGGTTCGCGATCGCGACAAAAAAGTTGTTGTCGATAATTACTCATAACTTGAAGTAATGCTCATCAGCGTTAGAGCCGTAGTTAGTAGTAAACGCCTTAGGTACCACGTTTCCGCAGACCCATCTCCTCAAAACCCGATCGCGATTAATCGTAATCGCTATCTAAAACCTAACAGTTTAGCCTTTACGGGGCAATGATTTCAAATTCTACACATCGACTTAACAAGGGCAGTTGGTCGCCATCTACACCCAAAGGAGCCTCAGTTGTCCCTTCTACTACCAATCGCTTAGACTCAATCCCTTGAGAAATCATGAACTTTTTGACCGCTGTCGCCCGTTCCACAGCTAAGGGTTCGTTCTCTACACTCGTTCCTGTTGGGTCAGTATGACCTAACAGCTTAAGATTTTTGTTGGGGTACTGCTGGAGCAATTCCACCATCGCGGCAATTTTGGAACGTTCCTCAGCTTGTAACTCAGCCGAACCCTTATCGAAGTAAACGCGAGATGCGATCGCTAACGGCTGTAACTGTACCGTACTCGTCACCGACTTCACCCCCGGAATTTGCTCGAATGCCTGCGTTACTTTTTTCGCATCCGATTCCTGAACCACCGTTCCCCGCACGGTAACGTTACCCTCGCTGTACTCTGCCCGAATTATCGCTCCCTCAATCTTGTTCAAGAGCTTTGTGACTCGCTTCACCTCAGCAGTCGCTAACACGGGATCGGGCGGCAGCTCGACGGGGACGATCGCATTGTAGACTTTAATCTTGGGCTCGACTTTCCTCGTAATTTGCTCCGCTCTCGATCGCAAATATTGATTGGGCAACCGTCCGCTCAGCTTGAGCGTACCTAAACGGGAATCCACGTCGAGACGATAAATCGCTAACTGTGGATCGGATGCCAAAGCTAAACCCACTTCCTCCTCACGACGGCGATCGATTGTACTCACATGGTGATAAATTGCTAGAGGTATGGTGATGGCACCGAGTAACACCGACGCGATCGCAATTAGAGCGATCGGAGGTTGACGTTTTTCCTGCTCGGTGGGGTCTTCGCTCAGTGTTGTTAAGTCATGAAGGATTGAGTTTACTGGTTCGGGAACGTTGCTCGGATCGCCATCAAACAGCTCGATCGCTTTACCATGATGTTGGACAATTTTACTCAAGGCAAGTCGCCTCTCCCGTGCAAATGACTTGGGAGGTTCGCCTTGAATCACAGCCGCCAGGTAACAATAACCCGCCACTTCCAAGATGATCTTAGACTTGCCATAGTCAATCTGATCGATTTCCGAAACATCACCAGATTGTGCTATGCAATCATTCACAAAGCTGCGGATTGCCGTGAGCATTCCTGCAACCATTTCCGACTCCAGACGCTGTCGATCGGAAGGTTGCACTTCAGAAATCACCAATCCAGAGCCTTTGTGAATTAAAAACACCGCTTGGACGGTAAACGGCATCGACTCCTTGAAAATCAGTTCCGCCTCAGAAACGCCCTGCATCTTGGCGCGGATTTTGCGAGTTAGCCCCTCCACGCTGAAGGCATTTTCGACTTTTTGATTAATCGAATGAATGACTTCCGCCATGTACTTGGAAATCGTACTGCCGATGACGGGATACAGCGCATCCACCATCGCATCCCGCTCTAAGTTAATTTGTTCTTTGATTGCCGGCCCTATTTCTGGCCCGAGTGCCTTGGCGAATTCTCCAGGAGAATGGCTCACGCCCCTAGTAATTGCTTCTGGTAATAGAGGTGCCAACGCAGAACTCATCGCCTGTTTATCCTGCTGAGTCCGGCGCTGAATCATCTTATCGGTAAGAGGCGCGATTGCTTCCGCAACATCCTCCCCAGACTCGGCTACCTTGAGGCTCAACACCTCAGCGGTTAACGGCAGAAGTAAATTAATCAATCGATCCGGTTCGTAAACCTGATGTTCCAGGCTTTCTAGATTTTGTTTTAAAGTAGCCAGCAGTTCGCGAGAACCCATCACCTCTTGAGTCAGAAGCAAGCGTTGCCAGCGCTCGTAGAGTTCGAGAGAATTTTCTATCTTTTTATCATCAATCGACGAGCTACCTTGATGCTTCAGCTCTTGAGCCTGCGCGTTTTGCCACTGAGATTTAATCAATCTATTCAATACTTGTTCGGAAGAACCCTCTAAGCTTTCTTTCTGCTGGGGCTTTTCTGGAGAGCGAATTGGTTGGCTTTCAGTCTCCTCATTTCGTGCCGTTTCCGGGTGAGGCGGAGATGTCAGGTTGGATGAAGGTGAGAAGCTCAAGGAGCGCTGAGCTTCCCAAACCTCTTTCCCGTTTTTGGTTTCTACTGGCTGCTCCAAAGTGACTTCAGATGGGGCAGCGGTAGCGTCCGTTTTAGCAGGGTTGGAGATAGCGCTGTCTGTTATTGAGCGCTTAGAGGTGCTAGGCGTCGATAGCGTCGGCCAGTGGTGATTTTCTGGCTCGTTAGACTCAGCTTCTAGCTTAGGCGAAGGATTGAGCTGTAACTCTTGAGACTCTTCCACCAACGGAGCATCAAAAATGCGATCGCTTGGCGCTGCCTCTTTGGGAGAATCGCTACTCTTCTCTGCATCAGGGAGAGATGTCTCCACCAATCTCTGACCAAAAATTTCTCCCCCCGCTTGCTCTGCTTCCTGCTTGTCCTGACTAGCCCCATTCCCATTCAGCGGAGAAGATGGCTCGCTGGATTCCTGAGGCGAGTTCAGTATTTGTAAATCAACGAGCAAATCCATCAAACCCTTGAGCTGAGAGCTATTCGATGGATTGTCTTTTGATATAGCCATACCCTAAATCTGCCCGATCTTAAACTTCACTTACGGTAGATGTTGCTTTCAGGAAAACCTCAGCCGAGCCAGGAATCTCCATGAACGTTGCGGCTAATAAGGTTAGTGCAGCTCGGCTCCAAATAACTATCCAGTTGAAAAAGGTTAAAAAGCTAACAAGCTTTCTTTCCTTCTGTCTCCTGCATAACAGCCTTCTCACACTAGTGGATTCAGTTTACTCTGAAACCTTAGTCGCCTCGACCAATAGCGCATCATCGGTACCATTGGTGTGAGAGGATTCTTTCAATCCTGGAGCAAATTCAGCCTTTTTTAATCTCAAGCCCAATTCAAACAGAACATCGGCCATATCATTTCTGGAAACCTTGGTATCTTTAAGCATTGAGAAGCGCTTTTCCAGTTCCCCAAAAATTTCAGACTTAAGGTTTTCGGTATCTTCTTGAAGCTTGTCTCGCGTTTCCGACAGTTCTCGGCGAATCGAACTGGTTTGGCTAATCACGGTTTTATCGAGCGATTCAAGGCTGCTCGTAAAATTGCTGTAGGTTCGCTCGATTAATTGTCGAGTATCAACGCTATCTTTCTGGGTTGTCAGCCCCAGAGACTTGATTTTTTCATCCAACGAATCAACAGAGACTCGCAACTCGGCCAAGCAATCGGCCTTGGCGCGATCGGTGCGCTCGCGTATTTCTTTTTCTAGCGAGGATAGGTGAGCTTCTAACTTATCCAGCCGACTGTCATATTCTCCCAATTTGGGACCAAATATTATATCACGGATAAGGTCAATATTTCCCATCCGGTCGCGTATTTCTTCTCTAGTAATTTCACCCATGTGAGTTCCTCTGATGACTAGTAGCGATCGTGTACTTAAAGCAGCTTACTACCCCGTGAAATTACCAGACCATGGCATAGTCTCGATCGCGTTTGCGTCTAACTCGTGCTGTACTAAGTGACGCTAACGTGCAGCTTTGCTAACCTGAATAGCTCTACAACTCAATTGAAGAATTGGATATGCGTTGCTCGGCATAATTTCCCTATTCTCCCAACACCCTTTAGCAGCGAGCAACCAACCGGGATCGAGCTGACGATAAAGGTATGGTGTTTTCCGGCGATTGCACTCACTATAACAAAGAGTCAAGGAACAAGGGGCAGTGAGCAGTGGGCAGTGGGCAGCGCGTGTAGGGTGGGCACTGCCGATTAGAACTTGACAACTTGATTCTATCTTTAGTCGGCAGTGCCCACCCTACGATTATTGGGAACGCTGAATTGCGCGTTAGCTGAGAAGCTTACTCCCAGAGGCGACGCCGAGGTGGACCGTTCAAACGTTGGTGGGCATCAGAGAGGAGGGCAGGGATATCTAGCGTTTCGGGGCAACGAGGCAGGCAGTCACCACAACTCGTACAACGATTGCCCTTGACTCCCGCAAACCAATGACCGGCGTTTTCAAACATTTGATAGCGGTATTGACTGAAGTCGGTCATGTCATAAGCCACTGCCAAATTTCGCAAGCGCAAGACTTCTGGAATGTTAATCGCTTCCGGGCAGGGTAAGCAAGCATAACATTGACTACAGCGATCGCTTCCTAACACCTTTTCCGCTTGCGTTTCCAAACGCTTCAGAATCTCAAGTTCTCTAGGAGTCAGGGGTTCGCCTCGCTCGGCAACGCTCAGAGGTGCTAGAAGTTCTGCTGGATTAGCCGGGCCAACGCTGAGCGTGGTAATTCGGCGATCGCTTAATAAAAACCGATAATTGAGTTCTAGGGGCGAGATCGGATGGCACAACTGTTCTAGCTTTGCAGGCGGGGTGTAGAGGCGTCCGCCTTTATCGGCGGGAGAGATGATAAAGACGCCCATATCTTTGTTGTGAGCTAGCTCAATTGCCGCCGCGTTGCGCTGAAAGAAATAATAGTAATGAAGATTAATGAATTCAAAAATATCTAGATGAATCGCCGCTAAAATGACATCGAGTTGGGCGTGCGTGGAAAACCCAATGTGTCGGACTCGACCGTCAGCTAGCGCTTCTTGCACCGCTTCCATACACCCTGTAGGAGATTCAACCCAAGCTAGATGCTCCCAGGTGTTAATGCCATGAATCGCCAAACAATCTAAGTACTCCAGTTGTAGGCGCTCTAACGACTCGTTTAGCCACTGACGCATCAAGCCTGCATCGGGAGTCGGTGGCAGCTTAGTCGTGATATAGAGCTGCTCTCGCGGTACCGAAAGTTCGGTTTTTAGGATGTTGCCAAGATACTGCTCGCTCTTACCATAACCTCTAGCGGTTTCCAGGTGGTTGATTCCTCTGGCGATCGCTTGCTGTACGGTCTTGCAGGCTTCTAGCTCGGAAGCCAAACAGCGCATAGTTCCCAGGGAAAACACCGAGAGCAGCAGATTTGTTTTCCCAAACCGTCTGTAAAGCATTTTTTGTTGTTTGTTAGTGATGACTGGTTATTGGTTATTTGTACATCGAGTTACCTTTGAGTGACTCTGGATTGACCAACAACAAACAACTAACAACTAACAACGAACAATTATGCTTCTCCGCCGGTTTTATGACCTCGATGCTGGATAAAATCTTCGGGTCGAATGTTGGAGACGAACTCCCGGAAAGCCCGTCGTTCTTCTTCATCAGCATCTCGGTCAACGGGGATCGATGCATCGGCAACAACTTCTTCCATCACCCAAATCGGGCTACCCGTGCGTAATGCGATCGCGATCGCATCGCTGGGGCGAGCATCAATTTCTTTTTTTGCCTCCCCCTGACGAACGCACAAAAGGGCATAAAATGTATTATCTTGGAGCGCGTGAATAATAATTCGCTCCAAGGTCATGCCCCATTCTTCCATCAGATTGACGAAGAGGTCATGAGTCAAGGGTCGGGGGGGCGTCTGTTTCTCCAAAGCACTGATAATTGCCTTTGCCTGATCTTGCCCGATGTAAATCGGCAAGGCACGCCGATCCGAGGCATCCTTTAGCAGGACTATCGGACTCTTCGTCACGGCGTCTAATGCAATTCCAGCAACTCTCATTTCAATCATCAGCTTAGCCTCTTGAATACAGTCGGCATCGGGGGCATTAAAGCAAAACGGTAAACTATACTAGACGGATTAGGTCTGGAGATACTATTGTATCTACGCCAATCACTTCACCGCTCAACCGTAGAAACAACCCTTGAGCGCCTAATTTCGTGGGGATCGATGTACGTTGTATTCTCCAAGTATGCCCCAGTCTCAGGATGTTTGCTTGGGGACTTCACGAAAAAAATATACTCACTTAGCTGTATAGCTGAGCCAATAAAAGTAACTTCGCACTTAATCTCAGGAGTTGAACAAATACAGTGTTTACAGGATTAATTCAAGCCCTGGGAACCCTACAACCGCTCTCCAGCGATCGCTTTAATGTGTCTTGCCCTACTGATGCCTTGGAGGTTATCTTACAGGATCTAGCGATTGGTGACAGCGTTGCCGTCGATGGAATTTGTCTAACTGTCGAAGAGATTTTGCCTCAAGGCTTTGTGGCAACTGCTTCGGATGAAACATTGCGCCGTACAACTTTAGGGCAGCGACATCGTTCGGCTGGCTATGTCAACTTAGAAACGTCCATGCGCGTGGGTGGCAAGCTAGGGGGACACTTTGTCACAGGACATATAGACGCGATCGGTTCTTTGCAGGAAGTAGTCGAAACTCCGAACTCTTGGGAGATGTCCTTTACCGCCCCTACTGCCTTGACTGAACTATGGCAGCACCGAATTGCTCGCTACTTGGTTCCTAAAGGCAGCATTGCTGTCAACGGAGTCAGCTTGACGATCGCAGATTGCGATCCCTACGGAAGCTGGTTTAAAGCCGCCGTGATTCCCCACACCTATGCCCATACTAATCTTAGTCATTTAGAGCTTGGTAGTTGGGTGAATTTAGAAAGCGATATTTTAGGTAAGTACGTCGAGAAGCTGTTAGGGCATCGACCACCCGTTGCTGAACCTTATGAAGACATTTCTCCTGCCTTTTTAGCCGAACACGGCTATCTTTAGAATTCTCTCGCCAAAATTTTTGAGTTTTTTACTTCAAGTGAGCTATAAAAATCAGATCAACTTTATTGTGATTTAGAGTTTGCATCGAGTAGAAGCATCACTACAGTGAGTTACAGCTAAGCGTAACTCACCGAAATTTTAAGCTGGAATGTAAACTTTTATAACTTAACGCACAACTTTTAAGCCAATTCTGAGAGTAGTACCTAGAAGTAGACACGGCTTCTAAAAGGTAAAGGTAAAAGTTTATGCTGAACCGCCTATTACAGAAATTTTTATTAGGCTTAGTTGGGACGTTAACGATCGCCATTGCTATCTCATTTACGACTGCCACAGCCACCAAAAATGTTGAATCCTGATATAAAACTTTACATAAATAGGTAGACTCTTCCTATCTAAGAGATTTAAGTTAACATTTGGTTAATTTAGTCATCCAGTGAACATAACTGATTTCTTGACACATACAAGCTTGAAGATAGCGAAGTTTATCGAGTAGCTTTTGCCCCCATTGTTGAGGAATTTCTATAAGTTGTAATATTAAGTAAGCAATTAAGGTGGCATAAATTTGTAGGGCGATGCCATTGACATTTTTAGTAATCAGCTTATCCAGCTTTAAGTGCATCTTGAGAAACTTCCATAGTAGTTCAATTCCCCAACGACATCGGTAAATTTCTCTGACCTCTTCGTCACTAACAGCTAGTTCTCCTTCTTGAGGGAGATTAGTGACGAGGCGAAACTCACATTTCGTCTCCAAATCACAAAAATTGATGACTCTGTAGACTCCTGATTTCTTGCCTGTTCCGACTTTATATAGTCCGGATTCGGGGTCAAACTCTAATTTCCAACTCTTACTAATTCTGAGGACGAAATACTTGTTTTGCTTGGAGAGTTGCTTGATATACTCTAAGCCAGCGAACCCTCTATCCATTACTCCTACGGCGTTTGGGGGAAGTGCATCTATCATCTCTTCCCCGTAATTATAGTCATGGTCGTAGCCAAAGTTAATTAAATTTTCTTCGGGAACTCCACTTGATAAATTTAAAGAATTCAACAATTTTACTTGGTGATATCCTTGTAGCCAAAGTAATTTACTAGTTAACGTAATAATTGTTGAATCAATCGGGCAAATTAAATAGTTCTTCAACTTGCAGGAGCGAGATTTTTTCTTGACAAGCTGACAAAGCTTTTGATAAATTTGGATAAATGGTTTTTGGCTTCTCTGCACGTTAGCTTTAGAAAAAGTGGAAATATCTACGGAAAAGCCCGTATTATTTAATCGCTTAAATAAGTCCCTCATGCTCGTCAAGCTTTGATCTAAAGTAAAACCCAGCCAGAACTTAACAAATAACCGAGTATTCAGGACAGGATAATCATTTTGGGGGAGGGGAGCCAGTAAGTCTTTGACAAGCCTCGGGAACGAAACTATCATGGATGCTAATACTAATTAATTGAGATTTAGCCCAAAATCTATCATAGTTTTGGGCTAATTTTTATGAGAGTTTCTTAACATTCAACATTTCTGC
>DATNPC010000611.1:0-11229 GCA_036703375.1 Allocoleopsis sp. | reverse complement strand
GATGTTCCGTGTTGAGAACAGATGGGAAAGCGCGGAGTGATGTCTCATTCGTCTTGCGAATCACTTCAGCATCAAACTCGGTGGGATCGATTCCCAAAACCTTGTAAAAACCAGTCCGTTCGTGAACGGTTAGCGTATGAGTAGCGAAGACAGTCAGCAGGAAGAAGCGACTCCATAACTTAGATTGCCAAGTCTGCCAAAGTTTGGGTTGCGATCGCAATAATGCCTTAAAGATATCCCCATGTCGGTTTTCATCCTGACACCAGCTTTCAAAGAAGCGAAACAACGGATAGAACTGATTCTCAGGATGTTTTTCCAGATGACGATAAATAATGATGTAACGCCAATAGCCAATCTTCTCTGACAGATAAACCGTGTATAGAACCCACTCGATCGGGAAGAACGTATAGACTCGATTCTTCGTGAGGTAAGCCAAATCCATCGTACAGCCAAAATCCCCCATCGCTTTGTTGAGGAATCCAGCATGGCGGGCTTCATCCCGTGCCATCAGGTTAAACATTTCCGCCAGCAGAGGACTGCGATTCTTCAACTTGCGCGAGAGTTCCTTAAATAGCAGAAAGCCGGAAAACTCGGATACGCAGGAGCGTTCTAGGTAATCGATAAATGCCTGTCGCGCTTCTCCGGTAATGTGGTCCCAAGATTGATTGAACGTTTCATCCCGCACGAAGTGGTGCCGGTTGTAGTCTGCCCGCATTTCTTCCAGCATGGCATGCAACTCAGTGTCCTGAGAAGACAAATCCAGGTTGGCAGCCGTCTCAAAGTCTGTTGTATAAAACCGGGGTGTGAGGATGTTTTCCTTAATCGCCTTTGTCTTAGCGTCCGATATCTCCAGAGTCGGCTTGGGTGGAGAATTAACCATAGTGCTCGCTCCTCTCTAAACTCAATAGCTATTAAGTTATGGTACTTGTCGCCTCTTGAACAGACCTGTTACAGAAAACGTTAAGAGACAACACACTTTCCAGTAATTTTGTTAAGTTATGAAAACTCTCACTCATTAAATCACTCAAAAGCTATAAAGTGTTAAAAGTCGTTTGATTGAAGAAAGCGTGCCTGCTGAACGATTTCACAGCCCATTACCCTAACAGGCATCGCCACGACAACCACTTCTTAGGAATGAGGTAATTTGACATGAGCCACGATTTAGCCAACCGTCTGCGAGAAGGCACCAAACAGTCTCACACCGCCGCAGAAAACACTGCTTATATGAAGTGTTTCTTGAAAGGGATTGTTGAACGAGAGCCATTTCGTAAACTGCTGGCAAATCTGTATTTGGTCTACAGTGCGCTAGAAGAGGAGCTACGGCGTCATCAGACTCATCCCGTAGTTGGGCCGATGTATTTCGCTGAACTCAACCGCACTGCGAATCTGGAAAAAGACTTGGTATTTTACTATGGCGATAACTGGCGCGAGCAGATTGCGGCTTTACCGGCAGGTCAAGTTTATGTGGAGCGCATTCATGAAATCGCCAATACTGACCCGGCGCTGCTGATTGCCCATGCTTACACCCGCTACATGGGCGATTTATCCGGGGGGCAAGCGTTGAAAAATATTGTGCGTTCAGCTCTAAATTTACCTCCCGATCGCGGTACGGGATTGCATGAATTTGAGCAAATTCCGACGGTGGAAGCCAAGCGAGCATTTAAGGAAAAGTACCGTCAAGCGCTGAACTCTTTACCTGTTGATCAGGCAACGATTCAACGCATCGTAGACGAAGCGAACTATGCCTTTCAATTGAATCGAGATGTGGTGCATGAGTTAGAAGATGATGTGAAAGCGGCGGTTGGCGACCATGTGTTTGATTTGCTGACCCGTCAGGAAATTCCTGGTGCAACCGAGCGGCCGCCTCACGGTTCTAAAGAAGAGTCTGCGCTGGAATACAGTATTTAGGAGTTTCGAGCCGCCCAGTCCTGCTTAAAAAGAGGGGTGAATTTATAGCGATTCTGTTGATATCGGAGTGGTCTTTTTTGAACGCAGAGATCGCTGAGGTTTTCGCAGAGGTTCGCTGAGGTTTTGGAGGAGATTTAAGGTCTGTCTTTTTAAGGGGGATGTGGGGGTTCGTATGTGTTGCGTTGTTTGGCGAGATTACACGAGTTTTTTGTAAGAGGGGAACATTTTTAAATGAGCTTTACGCTGCCTACTGTTCAATTTGACTCAGCATTGCTCCGTAAGTACGACCAACCTGTACCGCGTTACACTAGTTATCCACCTGCAACGGAGTTGAAACCAGAGTTTGAAGAAGTCGATTTTAGGGCGGCGATCGCTGTCGGCAATTATAAAAAAACACCACTATCTCTTTACTGCCATATCCCCTTTTGTGAATCCGCCTGTTATTTCTGTGGTTGCAATACCGTTATTACCCAGCGAAAAGAAATAGCTGAGCCTTATTTGGACTATTTAGAGCGTCATATTTGCCAAATGGCTGAGTTGATTGATAACAAGCGCTCAGTCGATCAGATGCACTGGGGAGGGGGGACGCCAAATTATCTTTCTTTGAGTCAAGTTGAACGGTTATGGACTGCGATTAATCGGTATTTCCGCTTCGACCCAAAGGCAGAGATTTCGATTGAGGTGAATCCGCGATCGCTAAGTCGAGACTATATCCTATTTTTGAAAGAGTTGGGATTTAACCGCATTAGTTTTGGCATTCAAGATTTTAATCTCCAAGTCCAGGAAGCGGTGAACCGGATTCAACCCATCGGTATGCTGTTTAAGGCGATGGATTGGATACGAGAAGCGGGTTTTGAAAGTGTCAATGTTGACTTAATCTATGGTTTACCCTTTCAGACGCTAGATACGTTCCGCGACACGATATACAAGACGCTCAAACTCGATCCAGATCGCATCGCCGTGTTCAACTTTGCCTATGTGCCTTGGTTGAAACCCGTGCAGCGACGAATTCCCCAAGAGGCACTGCCCAAAGCTTCCGAAAAACTCGATATTTTGCAAATGTCGATCGAGGAACTGAGTCAAAACGGCTATCAGTTTATCGGTATGGATCATTTCGCCAAACCAAATGATGAATTAGCGATCGCACAACGGGAAGGACAACTCCACCGTAACTTTCAGGGGTATACCACCAAACCCGAATCCGATCTGATTGGGTTTGGCGTTACCTCGATCAGTATGCTGCATGATGTCTATGTGCAAAATCACAAGCGGCTGAAAGACTTCTATAAAGCGATCGATCGAAGCGTTTTACCCATTGAGCGAGGAGTCAGCCTCAGCCAAGATGACGTGATTCGTCGGACAGTCATCGCGGAGTCAATGTGTCAATTTGAACTGTCTAAAGACGAGTTTGAAGAAAAATACCATCTCAGCTTCGATCGAGACTTTGATGAATACTTTGCTAGCGAGCAATTTGAGTTGAAAAAGCTAGAAGCTGATGGACTTATTCGCCTCTTTCACAATCGCATTCAGGTGACACCTGCCGGACGACTGTTAATCCGAAATATTGCTGCTGTTTTTGATACTTATCTCCAACATAAAACGATGTCCAATTTCTCAAAAGCAATTTAATATTTTTGGGAAATCGGGAATTGGTAATGGGGAATATTGATTAATCTATTTTGGGATAGGCATCTTGCCTGTCCCAATTTTGCAATTTAAATCTGGAATAGCTTATAGGGCGTATATTTTATCTTTTACAGTGAGCAGTTACCAGTGGCCAGTTATCAGTGACCAATGACTGGGGTTACTGGACGAGTTACAAAAATCTATGCATCTCACAATCAGTAGACTTCCTGCACGCATCAAAACTTGCCCCCCTAACCCCCCAATTCTGGGGGGAACATGAATTCTCGCGTCCCCCAAATTTGGGGGATACGAGGGGGCTTTTCATGATTCATGCAGGAGGTCTACTCTTTGGTAACTGTTCACTGCTCACTGTTTTAACGCCGATTCTTCCTAAGTCCGGGACAGCCACTGCTGTGCATAAAACTGAGCATACCGACCGTTTTTATCTAGCAATTCCTCATGAGTTCCTGATTCAATAATCTGTCCCTGTTCCATCACTAAAATGCGCTCGGCGCGGCGCACGGTGGCTAAGCGGTGAGCAATGATAAATACGGTGCGCTCTTTCATAATCCGCTCTAGGGCCTCTTGTACTAAGGCTTCAGATTCTGAATCGAGGGCAGAAGTGGCTTCGTCTAGGATGAGGATGCTGGGATTGAGAAGAACGGCCCGCGCGATCGCAATTCGTTGCCGTTGTCCCCCCGATAAGTTAACACCGCGTTCTCCCACCCAGGTATGATATCCCTGAGAAAATTGAGTGATAAATTGGTGAGCATTGGCAATTTCGGCGGCGGCTTGAACGGCTTTCAAGTCAAATTCTCGCTGACCGAAGGCAATATTCTGAGCGATCGTGCCGGAAAATAGTGTGGTTTCCTGAGGAACGATACCAATTTGACGCCGCAGGCTTTTGAGAGTGACATCTTGAATGTTGATGCCATCAATTAGGATTTCGCCTGCTTGCGGGTCATAAAAGCGAGGGAGTAAATTGACTAACGTTGTTTTCCCGGCACCGGATGCGCCAACTAGAGCAATGGCTTCTCCTGGCATGGCTAAAAAACCCAAGTTTTTCAGCACGGGTTCGTCTGTTTTATAGGCAAAGCTAACATTCCGGTACTCGACTTTACCCGTAACGAGTGGCAGGGCAACAGCATCGGGTTTTTCCCGGACAGTCGGTTGAATGGCGACGAGTTCAAATATTCGGTCAACCGACGCTTCACCCTGCCTGAATTCGTTGTAGTTGCTGGTAACGTGGGCAATGGGGTCGATGAGCAACAAGGCCGCCGCCACGAAGGTGGCAAATTGAGTACCAGTCAGGTTTCCTGTAGAAATTTGCCAGCCGCCGAGGAGAAATAGCAGCAACACGCTCAGGGCATACATAAATCCAATCACGGGAAGCTGAATGGCCTTAAGACGTTCGGCGGCATACTTGGCTTGACGGTTTTGTTCGGCTTCTAGGGCAAAGCGTTCGACTTCAAACTCCTCAGCCGCAAACGCTTGCACGAGACGAATGCCACTAAATACTTCTGTGAGTAAAGCCGATAAATTGGAGACGCGATTTTGACTGCGGCGGGAAACCTTTAGCATCTGTTCGCCGAACCAGCCAATTAAAACACCCATCAACGGGGCAACGATAAATGTCGCTAGCGTTAGCTGCCAGTTGAGATAAATCATGTAGCCCAGCAGCACGATAAGTTGCAAGACGCAGGGAGTAAAGTCATGGAAGACTTTATTGACTACTTCCCCAATGCGATCGATATCTTCTGTGAGACGATAGGTTAAATCTCCTGTCTGTGCGGTTTCAAAATAGCTGAGGTTGAGACGTTGCAGGTGGGCATAGACTTGCTTGCGTAAATCTAAGGCAACAAATAGAGCGGCTTTTGCCATCAAGGAGTCTTGACCGAACATCAAGATTTTCTGAACGAGAAAAACCAGTACAAGGACTCCAGCGATCCGGGCAAGCCCGATCATATTACCTTGGGCAATTAAACTGACCAGTTGACCGGCTAGTGAGGCTTGAAGCGGCCAAAATACCGTAACCCCCAACGTACAAGCAAAGGCTTGAGCAATCGTTTTCCAATGGGTGCGGATATAGGGGAGTAGCTGCCAGTAATGCGATCGCGTTTTCAAACCGTAAGTCCAGAACAATTTTTGCTTTGATTTAGGCTATCAGCTTTCCTCACTTTCAGATAGACCTACGTGCGAGACTAAAGGTTTCTTCCTGGTAAGCTCGCCGCGCATCTAAGCCTATTTCAAAAAATCAAGGGATACTGTTGTGTAGCACTAAACTCCTATTAACCAGCGCGATGAAACTAACGTCCCTGAACGCTCTGACTGAAGAGTCAGTCTCCCACAATCCAGCGATTAAAAAAAAGGTAATGCTGCGTTTAGGTGACTTGCCCCATCTCACCAACTTCTCTCAAGCACGGTTTGCCCCCGGTCAAATAGCGGCAGCACACGCGCATGACAATATGTGTGAAGTGTTTTTTGTCGAAGCAGGATCGGGAGTGATTCGCATTGATGCTCGGGAATACCCCTTGCACGAGGGAACGTGTGTCGCTGTGGAACCTGGCGAGACGCATGAAGTGGTTAACAATGGCACTAGCGAGTTAATTCTTACCTATTTTGGACTGCGAGTCTCTCCCAACCCAGAATGATGCAATTCGTTCAACCATTGGTGGGATGGCTAACTCGATGATAAATCGCACAGAGCGCGATCGATTTCGCTACAACTAAAAAGAGAGCGTCATCGCACACACCCAAAACGTTCCCGATACTTTATCGGTGAACTAGCGCAGCGTGACAGAACTAACTATCTAGTGGAAAAAGGTTAAAAAACTTACTATACGAACTTTCTTGCCTTCTGCCTTCTGCCTTCTGCCTTCTTGCACCAGCCATTGTCCGTTATGCCCCGATCGCCTGAATATACTCAGAAACCTTGGTTAGAAACCTACAGCGAGATTATTGATGTCCGTAGCGAGAGCGAATTTGCCGAAGATCGGATGCCCGGTGCCATCAACCTGCCGGTGCTGAATGATGCCGAACGCGTTAAAGTAGGGACGCTCTACAAACAAGTCTGCCCCTTCGATGCCCGCAAGGTTGGTGCATCCCTGGTTGCTCGGAACATCGCGAAGCATCTCGACGCTCACTTCATTACCAAAGGCAAGGATTACCATCCTCTACTGTACTGTTGGCGTGGAGGTCAACGTTCCAACAGTATGGCTGCGGTATTGAGTCAAATCGGTTGGCACGTTACGGTACTCGAAGGGGGATACAAAACCTATCGTGCCTATGTACGCGATCGCTTAGCAACGTTACCATCACAGTTTACCTACCGGGTGTTATGCGGTCTGACAGGTAGTGGAAAAACCGATATCTTGCGCCAGTTAGCACACCGAGGCGTTCAAGTACTCGATTTAGAAGGGTTGGCCAATCATCGCGGTTCCCTCTTAGGACAAGAGTGGGACAGTAATAGTCTCGAAGAACGTGGAACAGCGATGAGAACCAGCCAACACGCTTCTTCCTCCCGTCAACTTGGCAAATTTTCACCTCAGCCCTCACAAAAACGGTTTGAATCGCTCCTTCTGGAGCAATTGCAGCGCTTTGAACCCAGTAAACCCGTGTGGGTCGAAGCGGAAAGCAATAAAATTGGACAGGTCTATTTACCCCTATCTCTTTGGCAACAGATGAAACAGGCGAGTTGCATTGAGATTGAACTCCCGCAAGCTGCCAGAATCGAATACCTGTTGCAAGCATATCCCCATTTAGTCACTCATCCTAATCTGCTCAAAGATAAATTAGACCGCCTCAAGTCTCGTTATGGGCGAAAAAAACTCGACGAGTGGTATCGCTTAATTGATGCACGACAAGGGAATACCCTAGTGGGTGATTTGCTGTCATGCCACTATGACCCAGCTTATCGTCAGTCAATCGGTCAAATGTATCACCCAATAGAACGAACGCTACCAATAGCGGACTTATCAGATGCCAGTGTTAACGCGTTACTTGAGGATTTAATTTCCTCTCAATAATAAAAACCTCTTCGCCTTTGTCCTAAATTAGGGTATTCCATCTGACAGGATATATATAAGACATAAACCCCACCTGCTGCCAAACAGTAGTCTGACACAAATGGGGCTAAGGACGCAGTTAGGAGGTATCTTTCTGTCTAAAATATCCGTAGAATTGCCTAACAAGTTGAAGTCTTAATAAGATTTTAAGCTTAAGGCATTTCAGGGATTAAGAAGTACTGACAGTGCGGACGGGCGAGCTAGTTTAGTAATTCTTAACACTAAAATTCCTCAAAATTCCTCCTTGAGAAGGATACCCGAACTCTGGATGAAAATTTTGTTTTAACGGGATAAAAATGGCGATATTATTTTTCGCAAATCTGGTAAAACTGCTGTAGCGATCGCATGGAAAAATGCGATCGCTATTGGCTCCTTGGGACAGAGTTAGCTGGAAAAATGAGCGTCGCCTCGATCGAAATACTCATCTACCATTTGATGAATCTGGCGATGATGCGGCAACCAATAACTTACGCCATGTCGTCCAGTACCATTAGCTTCACCAGGTAGTGTCAGCATTTGCACATTGTTTCGCTCGGTTTTTACAGAAAAAGCGACTAAAGCCAGTAGCTCCTCTGTACTCAAATTCGTGTCCAGGTTCGACTGCACGACATTGAGGATTTGGGGAAATCGCATCAGAGTCATCGGGCTAAGCGTCTGTTCCATCAGCGCACGCATGACCATTTGCTGTCGTGCGATGCGACCGATATCGCCATTACCATCGTGTCGATAGCGCAACAATTGTAGCGTGCGATCGCCATTGAGATGCTGCCTTCCTTGCTTGAGGTTGATGTACAGGTGCTGGGAGTCATCCTGGTACTTCATGTTCTTCGGCACATAGACAGTCACGCCACCTAACGCATCAACCAGTTTTTGCACGCCTCCCACATTGATCCGAACGTAGCGATCGATCTGAATGCCGTCTAATAGCTGACTGACTAACCTGGCGCTGGCAACGGGGCCACCTTTAACATTCGCTGCATTAATCTTAATCGTACCGACCCCATCCATCTCCACCTGAGTGTCGCGAGGAATCGACAGAGCAATCATCTTTCCGGTTTCTGGGTCGAATCGTAACAAAAGCATTACATCCGACAAGCCGTCGAAGGAGTTCACCTGTGCGTCATACCCAAGACTTCGGGTTTCAGGTGGTGGATTGCGAACGTCTGTGCTTAAAACACTCATACCCATCACTAAGATAGTGACGGGCCGGGTTAACTCTGGCAGGCGCAGTCCAGCGCGGGTAAGATTACCACCTTTGTTGAAGAGAGCGGCGTCCTCTGGCGTTAAATGCTGCTGCAATAAAGGCGTGGTGGAAAGCGATAGCGCCAATAAGGCTCCTCCAGCGGCTGACAGCATAGCGATTCCGGTAAAGCCAAACCCCAACCAGAACCAACGTCCTCCTTGTGTTCTAGGATTGGGTGATAGAGAGCCTTGTTGCTTAATGTTACGAACCGTCACTAACTTCCTCACACGAAAAAATAGCAGGCGTGCTGGTAGCAATTAGCGATCGCTCTAATTGCTTCGGAAAATTTCATAGTAGCTGAGTTTCAACTCCAGCCAAAGTACACGGGTATAGCAATTCTTGTTTAAGTGAGATACACGGGTTGTGGTATGGTCGCGCGAGGTCGCACCTTGGGAGCGAGCTAACGTTTAGTAGCATAGAACAGGTAGAAAAAGCGAGCATGTCAAAAGGCAGAGGAAAAAAAGACCTGAGAAGTCCCCTCTCCTCTCTAACCCTTTTCCGGTCGCCTAGCTTAGGTTTCAGGAATTCTCATAAAGTCTGTTCGAGCGAGATTGACCCCCAGACCATCGTGTAGGGTTAGATGCAAGCACTACATTATCCAGTACTGGTGGCGCTGACGTGACAGCTCTATGGCAAAAACGCGATCGCTTAGCGCTTAGGTAGATGAATTGCTCCACGCTCTCTTGACCCTCTCTTCACGATCTCTTTAATCAAAGTGCCATGTATTCAAAACTACTTTTTATCTTTGAGCTAGACAATAAAAGAAAGGGTTGCTCGTAGAGAAATAGTTTATGCCTGAATGGTTTAAAACCCTACCATAAAAGGTAACTGTAATTCAGATTATATGGATAACATTTTTTGAGACATATCCTTCTCAATCTCCTCTCGAATGCAATTAAGTATTCACCGGAAGGAGGCAATATAGGATTAATGCTTTCCTGCGAGCAAGGAAAAGCAGTTTTTCAAATTCAGGATGAGGGAATTGGCATTCCTTTAGCCGATCGAAAACAATTATTTCAGATATTTCAAAGAGGACGTAACGTTGGCAAAAGTTCTGGAACGGGATTGGGGCTCTGTATTGTCAAAAAATGCATAGACTTGCACGGTGGAGAGATAACCTTGGAGAGTCAAGTTGGAGAGGGTACGACATTTACTGTTACATTGCCACTGGTATCGAATTCAGCAGCACTTATCTAGCGATCGCATTCTCGCTCTGACATCATCTCTGTTCGTTGATACTCGGCTGAACTCTATTACCTACGACAGTATTACCTCAGCTATTTTACCGCGTAGCACCCGTTTTCTCAGCTAAAATTCATAATCAACTCATCATCCCTTAACGATTCTCTCATCATACTTGAGCTAAAACTTAGAAAAACTAATCTATCAGCAAGAGATTGATGAGAAACCAACAGATAGGGAGTAGAACGGCTCAACGATTCAAAAGGTTTTTGATTTACTTCCTGATTATTATTCTAGTCGCCATTCTCTGCTTCGCTGCAAAATCTCTCAATCTGCAAGCCTACTTAAAACTAGTCTTGAGCTGGACTAACAATCTGGGCTCCACTAAACCCATCGCTTTTATCATTATTTATAACTTAGCAACTCTGCTATTTATTCCCGGAGCAATTCTTTCGCTGGGAGGAGGGGTTATTTTTGGTGTAATCTGGGGTACTGTCTACGTTTTTCTGGCTGCAACACTAGGCGCTACGGTAGCTTTTTTAATTGGGCGATACCTCACTCGCGATTGGGTGGCAAAGCAGATGGAAAAACACCCAAAATTTAGAGCTATTGATGAGGCAATTGCGAGAGAGGGGTTTAAAATCGTTCTCTTGACTCGTCTTTCTCCCTTAATTCCCTTTAACCTGCTCAACTATGTTCTGAGCATCACTAATGTTTCCTTGAAAGACTATGTTTTTGGGTCGATTGGTATGATTCCTGGAGCCATTGTCTACGTTTATCTGGGTTCCTTAACGGGCGATATGGCTGGACTGACAACAGCGCCGCATCCCATCAGTCCCCAAGCCAAAGCGATAAACTTGGCAGTGCATGCCGTTGGTTGTCTGGCTACAGTGATTGTGTCTGTCTATCTCACATGGATTGCTAAGAAGGCTTTAAATGAAAGAGTATCGTAGACGCGATCGCTACATCCCAGTGAAAGCAATAGTAGTGATGAATTTATACCAATGGGATGCACCCGACGCGATCGCATTCCATGGAACACCAATTGCTTAGGATTTTGGCAAATATCGCCTAAGAGTAACGGCAAGGGCAGAAAAATTCTCTATTCTAAGAAGGTTCTCCCTGCCTCAGCACTACCCGCATGCCTCAGCATAAGCTCTACTCCTGGCTACCGCAGCTCAGTCACCAAGTTTGGATTATCGCCAC
>DATNPC010000610.1:0-5503 GCA_036703375.1 Allocoleopsis sp. | reverse complement strand
GTACTTGCACGATAACGTTTTATCCTTTACCTTCAGTCTGCTGCATCCGTACAGACAGACTTACTGAAGCATCACTAACACAGGAATTTTCCCTTTCCCTTTGTCCAAAGACCCTAATGCCTTACCGACAATGGCACCCATTGCCTGAGGGCGATCGAGAACTTTTTGAGCATGTCCCTTGGTAGGGCTGGTTGTCAGTAAGTCCCCAATTTGAACAGGAGCAATATCGGCATCAACTTTGCAGTGGGCATAGGTACCCAGGGTAACCATCCAACCAATCTGATCGGGTTGAACGATGGTGCGACCTTGCTGCGCTATCTCTTCAGGAGTCAATGTTCTGGAAGCAATGGGTTCAGAACCTGACTCAGTACTAGCTTCTGGAGTGAGTTCCGCATAGACTTCACACACAATGCCACAGACACGAGTGTCGTAGGTTTCCTGGGTCGTATCCACTTCTGGAATTGGAATGTTGTTGTTGGGACCGTAGTAGAGTGAAGCCTGATTGCCTGATATCACGACCACATCGCCTTCTTCCAGGGCTTCTCCCAGCTTATTCACAAACTGATCCATGACGTATCCTCCTTTGCCGCCACCGATCAGGTTGCCTGAAAACTGGATGTCACCATTAACAAATAAATTTGCTTTTGGATCTCTTGCCAGCCAAAATCCTGTTGGTGGACGCCCTGGTAGGACTATGGGAACGTAGATCCACCCACCAATAAAGGAATTGCCATTAATAGAAGTGCTACCACTAATGCTCACATTCCCGTTTGGCTGGATTGTGGTGATGGGGTTGCTACCAGCGCCTCCGTCCCCATAAAACTGGAAGACACCATTGGTTGTAACAAATCGCATCCAATTTCCGGGAACTTGGGAGTACAGACCCAGATCTGCTGTATTGGTTATAGGATCACCCCCTCTCTGAATTACGCCGTCAGAGACACTCATCCGACCATTGACTTCTAAGCGATCCCAAATCGAAACTCTGCGCCCTAACCCTGCTGATTTATTCCCAATGATCATCAAGGTTTTGTAAGTTCCAGTATCGTTGGAAATTTCCGCTTGATTAGTCGCCGAATCAGGAAAACTACTCCAAACAGAGGTAAAGCGAATGGGATTGGAATCAGTTAGAACTCGGAGGTTGCCAGCTACATCCAGGCGATCGCTGGGCGGATTTGCCCCAATCCCAACGTTGCCACTGACTGTTAGAGCGTTGTTAATTGTCAATGCCCCAGTCATGGTATCACCGGCTTTTTTGACAATTCCATCTAGGGTTGCTCCATTACCCTGAAATGATGTTGCCTTAACAGCACCATTTACTTGCAAAGTATTGGTGGGGGGAGTTCCACTGCTGATGCTTTGAGCTGTTAGCGCTCCTATTTGAAGCGAGTTGGCTTTAACTGTGCCATTTACCTCTAACTTGGCAGTTGGCGCTGTGGTTGTTCCAATGCCAACATTGCCATTGACCATCAGGTTATTTTGAATAACCAGCGAACCCGTGGTGGTGATATCGCCAGTGCTATTGACCGAGATTCGAGGAACACCGTCCGTTTGGAGGCTGAGGGGAAAGGCGTTGTCTGTACCAATCGAAGCACCACTCGCATCCACACTTAATTTCAGCAAAGCACCGCCAGATTCGAGGAAAGCTTGGCTTGGTGCGGTGGTTGATGAAAAAATATGAAGTTGAGCGATCGGTTCTTCAATACCAATTCCGATTTTGTCAGTAACGACTAGCTTTCCATTAACTTTTTCATCAGGCATGGCTATTTCCTTTATAAGCAATGTTCTTGATACAGATGTTTTTCTTTTTGTTATTGTTTGCGCTCGTCCCCAAACACCCACAACCTAAGGATGTTTTAGAATCTGTGTCCTATTTTTCTCTTATCTTGGCTGTTCCTCAGCAGGAATATTCTGCTGCATCTGCTGTACAGGCTGCATTGGATTAGGATGACGTATCCACCTAAGGCTTCTCTCCTCTGACTCACCATGAAGCACTGGGTGCAGGTAATAATCACGTTCCTCCTCAATTTTTTCTTCTTCAACCGGAAGCCGATTAGCATTTGCCCATGCATCCTGGCGAATGCCTGTTAACTGCCAGGAAACCTTCATGCCAGGGCTACCTCCAGCGATCTTGAAACAATTGCCCGAAATTTCCTGAGCGATGTAAACAGGGGCATAGCCACCGATACAAGTGAGTTGATAGCGGAAATCTTTATTGAGGACTTCAAACCAATCAGGGAGATTTACCACTGCTTCCCCGTTGGCATCGAGAGTTGCAACTCCGTCGTAGATGTTTTTCATATCGGGTGACTCTACGAAGGAGTGGTAAAGATACTTACGCGCCGGTTCAAGCGGATGGTCAATCTTGAAGCCACCACCTGCTTTGGTTATGTGGTTGTGACAGTAAACTTCACCATAAAAATCTGCTGCACAGCAGCGCGTACCTAGGTATGCAGTGTTGCCGTAACTAGAGTTATACGCATACACACCGATATTGTCACTGACGCCACTGACGGCGGCACCGCCGCTACTGGCAACTGCATGAAGTCGAGCTTGGGGATTTGTTGTACCTATACCTACATTGCCAGATATATCAACAACAAAACGGTTCCCATTCGGGCCTACTTGGAGGGTACCATCGGTACGCAAGATCCCCGTATCGTGATAGATGTTTTTACCACCATAGGAGCGTATCCAGGTAGAATCTTCCATGTACCATCCACCGCCATAGGTTCCGTTATACCAACCAGCGTTGCCATAGCTTCGATGCCAGCTAGCATCACTGTCAATCACGGTTTGACCGTTTACCTTAACAGTGCCAGCAAAATTGATGTTGCCGGAGGTATCCAGTATCATCCGAGCCGTGTTTGCGCCGTAATCCCACAGATAAAACTTATCGTCTGAACCTGTGAGCGAGACGAAGAGTCCCCATTTATTTACCGGAGTTGAACCCTTTCTGAATCGAAGCACAGGACTACCGGTTCCGGTATTTGTAATGTGTATCCCAGCTTCTGATGACGAACTAGACACGTCAAGAGTATGACTTGGAGTCGTTATCCCAATGCCAACGTTGCCACTGTTGTAATAAATACTGCCGTTTGCACCATTAGACCATTGGGTAGTGCCAACAAGGCCAGTTAATCCTGAGCCATCCCCCTGAAAAGTAATGGCTTTAACCGTACCATTCACATCCAAATTGGCAGGGGTTATGGTTGTGCCAATACCGACGTTGCCACTTACTGTTAGAGTGTTGTTAACAGTTAGTGCCCCTGTCATGGTGTCACCGGCTTTTTTGACGACTCCACCTAGGCTGGAGCCATCTCCTTGAAAGGAAGTAGCTTTAACAGTGCCAGCCACCTCCAATTTGGTAGTAGGTGGTGTGGTTGTGCCAATGCCAACGCTGCCACTGACTGTGAGACTGTTTTGAACGCTCAACGCTCCCGATAAGCTGATATTACCAATCTTGTCAATAGAAATTCGTGGGGTATCATCAGTCTTAATACTTAAAGGAAAAGCATTATCAGTCCCGATCGCAGCACCACTAGCATCCACGCTTAATTTCAGCAAAGCACCACCCGATTCGAGGAAGGTTTGGCTGGGTACAGGGGTTGATGAAGTGATATGAAGTTGAGCGATCGGTTCCTCAATACCAATTCCAATTTGGTCAGTAACAACTAGCTTTCCGTTAACTTTTTCATCAGGCATAACTACTTCCTTTCCGAATAATGTTTTTGATGCAGATGTTTTTTAGTTAATTATTCTGTGCCATCAAGTCCCTGAGTTTCGTAATGCCAGAAGTCATTTTAATTCTGTTTCTCTTCTAAGGCTTTTATCTTCTCTGATAATACTGAAATTTTATTCTGCTGCTCTTTCACGACTTTAGTGATTAGCGCTACGATGTCACTAATACAGATTGCTTTTCTATCGACTGTTGCTACCAGAGTTGGGACATCTTCTGCAATGAAGCCAAGATGAATTTGATTGCTGCTGTCTGCCCTGAATTTGAACTTGACGGGATTGAGGTCTTTGAGAGCTTTAAAAGCTTCCCTAATAGTCAAATTTTCGATGTTTTCCTTAATTTGCCTTGACGAACCTTCTCTCAGCCTTCCAGTTATGAAAACCTCATTAGCAACTAAAGAAAGTCTGCCATTGGCATCATTGATAATTCTGGTATTGAAATCCTGTGTAAGTCCAGCAAAATGAAAATCAATATATGGTGTTCCACTACCTGGTGTTGAGCTATTTCCTCCAAGCTCGATACTTCCACCTTGATCGGTCTGCAATCGGCTATTATTGCCCCATCTAACATCGCCTCCACTAATATCTAGCTTCGCCCCTAGATTTGTTGTCCCAATACCGACGTTGCCTTGAACTACAAAGTTTTGATCAAAGCTTATTCCGTAACTGAGAACATAGGGATCTATATTGGTTTTGACTGGGTATGTTACAGCAGTTCTATCATCGTTATTGACTGTAATAACTTTTTCTTTAGCTGAATAATCTACCAACGTTATAAAAGGATTAGCCCTCCAATAGTAAGCTGTTCCACCTCCTCTTAACCAGACTACAAATCTGCGATAAAAATAATAATTTTTATAACCAGCAATAAATTGATTTTGTGAATAATAGATTTCAGCTCTACAAAAGTCAGCACCATGTCCCCAAGCAGTAGAATGAAACGTAAACTTACTATTTAATGCACCTCTCCAAAGGCTATCAGTATGGACATCGGGTCTATTAATTTCTAGGACTATTGGTCCCTCTCCCCAATTTTCATCATCAGAAAAAATTACAGGATAAAACTTATCAAAATCCCCATCAATTTTAAAACCAAATAGTTTTGTTTTTGAGTGGATTGAGCTTGCCTTAACATCTCCCGCAACTTCCAATTTGTAAGTCGGATTTGTAGTTCCAATGCCAACGTTACCTGTGTCTTTTTTTACAGTTAGCGCTCCTGAAAATCCTGGATCGAACCTAATATCCCTGCCATCAGGAGCATTTGAGCTACCAATACTCAAAACGTTAGAGTTGCCACCAATTACCCATCTACCTGCCTGTCTCAAAGCCCTACCATCATCAATGTTGATATCTCCGGCTGCGATCGCTAATTTGTAGTTTGGACTCGTCGTACCAATGCCTACGTTGCCTGTATCCTTTTTAATAGTTAATGCCCCAGCCAACCCTGGATCAAAGCTAATATCTCTGCCATCAGATTTATCGGAGCTACCGATACTCAAAACGTTAGAGTTGCCACCAATTACCCATCGTCCTGCCTGTCTCAAGGCACGACTATCATCAATGTTGATATCTCCAGCCGCGATCGCTAATTTGTAGCTTGGACTAGTCGTACCGATACCTACGCTGCCACTAACTGTTAGAGTGTTTTGAACGCTCAATGCTCCCGATAAGCTGATATTGCCAACCTTGTCAATAGAAATTCGTGAAGTATCATCAGTCTTAATACTTAAAGGAAAAGCATTATCAGTACCGATCGCAGCACCAT
>DATNPC010000609.1:0-6980 GCA_036703375.1 Allocoleopsis sp. | reverse complement strand
ATCGCCAAGCCTGAGGATAGCCTGACGATTGGGGGTCGGATATTCTTAGTGGAAAACCTAGGAATGCAGAATTTAATTAGCGTTCAGGTCAACGGTTCTGATACGAGGATACGTGCTTTGTTACCTTCCCATCAGGCTTGGGAAGGGGAGGACATCACCTTATCGTTCTCACCTCAAGCGATTCACTGGTTTGATGTTCAATCAGGCGATCGCATTTCAACTCATAACCCAGGCGAAGCCGGACGACTCCGCCAGCCACTCGATCTGGATAACCCTAATAACGGAGCATCTACGACCACACCACGTCGTTTTACCAATACGTGATACCGTGAATTCTGCGATCGCACAAAGTACCCAAGCACGTAATTGAAACAGCTGTTCGGGAGTTTACTAGATGCGATCGCGAACCAATATTGCTAGCAATGAATTAAGTTAATCACTCTTCACCGCACTCTCACCCCTAGTTGTTTATCCCAATGCAGGGGACGATTGAGTTTAGCTAAAGGAGCCTCTGGAACTTCATTAACTGATACGCCATACTTCCAATTTGGCGGACAGATGGCAATGTAGCGAGCATAGCCTCCCAAACCTCCTTGAAATTTGGGATATCCGATCGCAACGAGCGCCCCTTTCTCCGGCACCTGGTCTAAATTCGCCACGCCCTCAGCTTGAGTATACCCATTGTGCAAAAGCCAAGCTTCGCCCTCTAAAGTTGGCGTACTGTCGGTATCGAGGGGTTCATGGCCGTGAAAGAGAATTTTGCGTTGCAGGTGCAGGAACTTGAGTGCATCCAGCGATACGCCCGGAAATTTAGTTCTTGTCGCTAGTTCCGGATTGGGCCATGCCTTAGACCAATCAGAGCGCACAAACACCACCGATCCTTCGGGAATTTTGCCATTCCTCTTTTCCCAATCCAGAATATCTTTAACTTTGAGGTGATAGTTGGCATCTTTCGCAACTTTGTCCTGAATGGAAATGACAACGAGTGGACGAATGGTGTAGGTAGCGGGTAGCTCGTCGATTGCTGGATAATCAGGAGACCAATGAGCTGGCGGATCGAGTTGAGTTCCGAGTTGATCGGTGGATAGATTGTAATGAGTCGCCTCAAAGCCATCATCTTTATAGACGTAAGGCTTGCCCGTTTTGGGGTTAATTGTAGGTTCAAAGGTAGATGCACCAAACCCAGCCCAGACGGGAATTGAAGGGGTAATGGTATGAGTGAGGTCTACATATTTAGCAGGTTTAAGCGATCGCTGATAAACCTGCCATAGGGAAGGTTCAGGGCTGGGCTGAGTGACCCCTTTGGATAGGAATAAAACAGTACAGAAAAACACCACTAAACAAAACAGCCCTACCTTTCTCATATAGCCCCCTTTTTGAGCAGATTGTGCCAATTGTAAGGTCTGCTAATAGGGGCTATACAAAAATCATGCCCAGCTGTTGAATCCGGGTGGGCTGTCACCGTTTTCAGTGAACAGTGAGCAGTGGCCAGTGGCCAGTGAACAGTGAGCAGTGACCAGTGAGCAGTGACCAGGCAAGTTGTACGAGTCCCCTGAGTAGTAGAACTTCCACTGTGAGCGTGGAAGGTTATAACGGTGGCTTCAATCTCCCGTTCCGTTATAAACCTTGGTCAGGGGATAACTGTTCACTGGTCACTGTAAGAAGAACGCCACTTCACCACATCAGCTCATGCAATTGGGTGAAATTTGGTTCACCCATCCAGCCACAACGTATGCGGATGAGGGACTTGAGTGCTGGAGCTAGAGAAAATACAGCAAGAGAGTTCCTCAGATAGAGGACAATTGGTGCAAAAATGGCTAAGTCTGGAGTATGCAGATATAGTGTGCTTGCTCACTTCGTCGTCTGTGGAGTACACAGCTTGATGGAAAAGATGCCCGTTAACTACAACCCCAATTCCAGTAACTCAAATCCCTCTAGCTCGGCAAAAGCATCGAGAAAGTCCTCCAGTCAGGCTTTATCAGCTCGTACTTGTAGGAAAAATCAGGTTTTTGGCTCGAAACCAGCAATTTACGTCTTGCTACCCTTCATGGCTATAGGCGTAGCCTTGCTAGGAGGCTGTTCGCAGTCGTCGAATCTTGCTCCTTCCCAACAGTCAACTCCTCAAGCAGGGGAGAATTCAAGCAATAACAGTAATAACCCTAACAGGCTGGTGTCGGAGCGCCCCTTAACCCCTACTCAAGCAGACACGAACTTTGTGGTTGACGTGGTCAAGAGAGTTGAACCCGCTGTAGTGCTCATTAGTACCTCCCAGACAGTGAGAACGGAAGTGCCCGATGAGTTTAACGACCCTTTCTTTCGGCGGTTTTTTGGTGGGGCAATCCCCTCACAACCTCAAGAGCGAGTACAGCGAGGGATTGGTTCGGGTTTTGTGATTAATGCCAACGGTCAGATTTTGACCAACTCTCACGTTGTCAACAACGCCGATACCGTAACCGTTTCATTCTCTGACGGTCGCAGTGTTGCGGGCAAGGTGCTAGGAGAAGACCCGTTGACGGATGTGGCTGTCGTTCAAGTGCCAGTCAATAACTTACCAACCGTTCAATTGGCCAGTTCTGCTCAAGTACAGGCCGGTCAATGGGCGATCGCAATTGGGAATCCTCTGGGTTTGGAGGAAACCGTAACCGTTGGCGTCGTCAGTGCGATCGACCGTTCCAGTAGCGATATCGGGGCGGCTGGGAAGCGGGTTGGCTTTATTCAAACCGATGCGGCGATTAATCCCGGCAACTCCGGCGGACCTCTGCTCAATGCTCGCGGTCAAGTCATTGGTATCAATACGGCCATTATCCAAGGGGCGCAAGGACTAGGCTTTGCTATCCCGATTGACACCGCGATGCGGATTGCTGAGCAACTGATTACTAAAGGTCGAGTAGAGCATCCTTTTGTCGGTATCGAGATGGTACCGCTTACTCCAGAAATTAAGCAACGACTGAACAACAGGAGTAATAGTAATCTTCGGATCGAGGCAAACCAAGGAGTTCTCATTGTCCGGGTTGTACAGGGTTCTCCAGCTGATAAAGCAGGACTCAAGCCTGGAGATGTCATCCAATCGGTTAACAATCAGCCAGTGACAAAAGCCGAACAAGTTCAACAGCAAATCGAAAAGAGCGGTGTTGGTAATCCATTGCCCATGACTGTGCAACGAGGCGGACAGACTGCACAGGTATCCGTACAACCTGCGCCCCTGCCAGCCGCTCAAGCTCAGTAGCGGAGAAATTATGAATTATGAATTAAAAACTTTGCATAATTCATTATTGATTAGTTTTTACTGACCTTTGGTAGATTTACTGCTTCTTGCTCCTGATTACAATCAACAGCGTTTTCTAGCGCAGGAGGAGGCATGAATCTCCAAGCAGCAGTATCAACTGCATGGGCCAAAGTTCAGGCGATGCTCGACGGCGCGATCGTCATGCTGCCAAATCTTGTATTGGCTGTAGTTGTCTTTTTCATCTTTTATCTGGTGGCTAGAGCATTCAAATCTCTAGTCAGACGCTTAACCCGCAGGCATCGGCAGGCTCGCAGTCTGGGGTTGGTGCTGGGACGGCTGTCCCAAGGAATCATCATTTTAATCGGTCTATTTATCGCGTTATCGATTGTCATTCCATCGTTTAAGGCAGGAGATTTGATTCAACTGCTGGGTATTAGCGGTGTGGCGATTGGTTTTGCCTTCCGCGATATTCTCCAAAATTTCCTGGCTGGTATTCTGATTCTCTTGACAGAGCCGTTCAAGATTGATGACCAGATTATCTTCAAAGAGTTTGAGGGAACGGTTGAAAATATCCAGACCCGAGCTACAACGATTCGCACTTATGATGGTCGTCGTATTGTCATCCCAAATTCCGATCTATTTACTAATTCGGTAACGGTTAACACGGCGTTTGAACATCGCCGCTTAGAGTACGACGTTGGCATCGGCTACAGTGACGATATTGACCGAGCCAAGGAGTTAATTCTAGATGCGATCGCGAGTGTAGACAAAGTCTTGAAAAACCCGCCGCCTGAGGTACTCGTAATGGAACTTGCCGGAAGTACTGTGAATATCCGTGCTCGTTGGTGGGTTACACCGCCGCGAAAGGCAGATGCGCTTGATTCACGAGACAAAGTTCTGTCTGCCATTAAGAAAAAGCTGACCGCTAACGGCATTGACTTACCCTTCCCGACGCAACAAATTCTGTTCCACGACCAAACCGAGGAAACGGATGGCGATCGCACTCGTCAGCGTGAAGGATGGCCGGCTGGAAACCAAGAGGTACCGAAGCCACGTAGTATTGGGGGTTCCCTCAGAAAACTTGCCGAAATGCGTTCTCCAAAAGATGGAAACGGTAAGCAATAAACAGAACCAGAGAGACAAGAGAAAAGGGAAAAGGAGAAAGGCATGTTTCCTCTCTCCTTTTTCTCTGCATTACACCCTGTGACCTCACACCTTCTCCAGCTAGCTGTCTACTGTTTAGAGCTGATTCGCCACATTCTCTCTAACACTTCGATTTGTCGCTCCAACGCAGTAGTCGAATTAGCACGGTATCGTTTATATAAGACTATGCCTAATACTAAAGCAATGGGAAAAAAAATTACCAGACAACCTGCAACTGTGTTACCAACAGGATAATTTTGTTCGCAGTAGTTTGATGGCACGCTCTGTTGCAGTATGTCTGAAGAATAGCTTGGCATATTTTGCCCTCCTATTTCAGCTTCAATTCTTGTTTCATTTAGAAAACATTAATGTGAGGGCGAGCACCGATTATTGCAAAACATCTTTGTTATTTTATTTATTGGTTTACATTCCTGCTTGAATATGAAATCGCCAATTTAAAGCACGAGGTCTAGCATACGGTTGAGCTGGACGAGGCGTAGATTCAAACATTCCGTCAGGAGAGTGCCATCGCCAATTTAAAGCACGAGGTTTAACATACGGTTGAGCTGGACGAGGAGTGTAATCGATCGTATAACCCCGATAAATCAGTTGCATCTGAACCTCTATTTCTACTAAGGTGTTGTGTACTTGAATTATGAATTGATGTTGACGGGTGAATAGAAAAGCCAAGTGCCTTAATCTTGCTTAACCCATCGTGCGACTAAGTACTCTCGCTCTCCATCAAATTCTTTGACCCAAATCGCTGACAGTGGAGTTAGTTTTTTTTTAGCTGTCTTAGTTGAATAATTTTCTAGAAAATCGGGAGGTCGTGTTGGGTCTTCGGAAAGACGAAAACTATAGAGTTTAGACATGAGATCGGTTTCGGCTTTTCAATCTCTCTGTGCCGCCTATAGTTCTAGTATGGAAACCTGATGTTTGCGATCGCGTTCAACTTTTGATCGACTTGTGTATAAGCTGTTTACATTGCTTTACGCAGCTCTAATTCGCTGACTTTTGAGTTTTGGGACAAGCTAAGCTGCTCAAAAGCCACTTATGAATTCAACAAGCGAATTGCGATCGCGATCGGATTGGCGAGATCGACGAGCAACTCCACTAGTTCGGCTTCCCAATCCCTAACGTTGGACTGAGCGACTTCTAGCAGTCCCCAATACTCTCCTCGAATGACAAGGGGTACCATCAGCACAGCTCTCATATTCAAGCGAGCGAGCCGCTGGACAATAGCCTCAGATACTCCTTCCTGCTGAACATCCGAAATCGCGATCGCTTTCCCTGTCTTGAATTCCTGGGCATCTTCGAGTTGCCAATCCGAGTCTTTCCCAAAGGACTGAGCAGAAGATGTTCCACTCTGAGCGACAGACTGAACCATCAACTCACCCGTTTTGAGATGTAATAGAACGCGATCGAGTCTGAGAAACTCCCGAATTTCCTGAATTGAGGGGTTGAGAATTTCTTCTAAAGTTAAAGCTTGTGCCAGACGTTGGGCAATTCCTCGGAACAACCGTTCTCGTTGCCTCTGTTGTTCCAAGGCTTCGGTAATTTTTTTGATTTGTCGGTGGGAGCGGCTAACGTCCAACAGACGGGTAACGCGCTGACGCAGCACGGGCCAATGAATGGGTTTAGTGACATAATCCGTAGCCCCGACGCTAAATGCGCGATCGACAGATTCGCGATCGTCGAGTACTGTAATCATCAACACGGGGGTGTGTTCGGCGATGGCAAGAGTCCGCAACTGACTACAGCACGTAAAGCCATCCATCACGGGCATTACGGCGTCCAGTAGCACGAGATCGGGCTGTAGCCGCGTAAATTCAGCCAAGCAGTTTTCTCCATTGGTCGCTTCTACCACTCGGTATCCTTCTTCTTCCATCGCAAAGCAAAGCAGCGCTCTCAGGGCGCGATCGTCATCAACGACTAGAACTAGGGGAGAATCGGCTTGGGATGAAGAGTTCATTTAGGAAAGCTGCTCGTCTTCCATTAGCAAAGCTTGTTTTACTTTCTCATACTCTGCCTCTACCTGAGTCATGTAGCTAGGAGCATCCGTCAGAGTGCCACTGCTTCCCATCATTTCTAACTCTTTGCAAAGATGGGAGAGAGTCATGGCACCTAAATTCGCACTGCTGGAGCGAAGAGTGTGGGCTGATTGTCGCAGAGCCTGGGCATCCTCAGCTGTCACAGCATCCCGAATGCCTTGCAGTAGTTGAGGAGCGTCCTCTAGGTAGTTATTAATGATTCGGTGCAAGATCGTGGGGGCTTTAGCGCCAGCCATCTGATGCAGGGATTGCAGTATTCCCCGATCGAGAACGGATTGGAACTCAAGATTTTGAGTGTCTGCCGTGCGCTCCTGTACGGGTTGTTTTCTTGGCTCGACAGCTCCTGATTGGCACTGTTGCAAGACGCGAATCAGTTCCTGCTCCTGGATGGGTTTACTGATGTAATCATCCATGCCTGCTTCTATACATTTTTGGCGATCGCTAGCCATGGCATAGGCCGTCATGGCAATAATCCGGGGACGTTGGAATTTTGGATTTTGGATTTGAGATGTTGGATTAGATTCCCATGGGCGATTGCCCGCAACGAAAGAAGGAACATC